>JBEEHO010000137.1:0-2734 GCA_041167425.1 Verrucomicrobiota bacterium
AAGCACGTGCCAGTCGAGTGCGAGCACGACGGCTTCGCCGTTGTCTCCGGTGGATCGAACCGCCAGCCAATCGGCGACCCACTGCGCGACAAGGATGGCGCAGCCGCCGCCCGCGAAAGCTAGTAACAGGGACTCGGCGATCAACGGCCGGAGTAATTGCATGCGTGAGGCACCAAGGGCGGAACGGACGGCGAACTCGCGGGCGCGGGCCATGGTGCGGGCCAGGAGCAGATTCGCCAGGTTCGAGCAGCCGATGAGTAATACGAATCCAGAAAGACCTATCAACATCACCAGCAAGGCGGGACCGTTCTTTGGCATGACCGTGCTGTTAAGCGGGACAGCCCGCCAGGTACTTCCCGCATTCACCTCTGGAAAATCGGCGGCGAGGCGTGCGCCGAAGTTGGCGATAAAGCCTTCGCCTTCCGCGTGGGAAAGTTTTTCGGAGCGACGGCCGATGAGCCGGAGAATGGTGCTGCGGCGGTCGGCAGACTTCTGTTGGTCGAGAGCAAGCGGCCGGAAGAAATCGATCGAGCCGAGGTGACGCCAGTCGTTTAGCGCTGAGGGTAGTACGCCCACGATTTCGTGAGGTTCGCCATCGACGCGAATGGTGCGGCCAATGACGTCAGTCTTGCCACCAAAACGCTGCTGCCAGCAATGTTGACTAATGAGAATGACGCGATTGTTCCCGGGAAGATCTTCGCGCGGCAGAAAGTCGCGGCCGAGTTGAGGCTGGAGTCGGAGCACGGAAAAGAAATTGGCGGTAGTGCGAAGGGCCTGGACCATCTCAGCAGGCTGGCCGGGCTCCGAGAGGCTCGTGTCCCCCAGCGCGTAGGCGCCGATCTCACCATACGCCTGCATCTGCCGTTGCAGGTCGAGGAAGTCGGCGGGCGAAACACGGCCCTGTGGATTTTGGGCCGTCGCCCGGTCGAGGCGATCCAACTGCGCGCTCTCAGGATATGGGAGTGGTTTCAGCAGGATCGAATTGATTACGCTGAACATCGCGGTGTTGGCGCCGATGCCGAGCCCGAGCGTAATGATGGCGAGAAGAGTGAACCCCGGGCTGCGCGCAAGCGAGCGCAGGGCGAAGCGGAGGCTGGATAACAACATAAGTAGCTGGTAACTGTTAGCTCACTCGTTAGGTATTCCCAGCATGCTACGGCTAGTTTCCCACAACCCGGTAGTCACTGTAGGTTGTCACGGTGTGCACCCGTCCTTCCTGGCCCATCCCGGATCCGGTCATGTCGGCAGTATGCTCGACTAAGAGCGGTTTTCCTTCGGGTCCGAGGCGATAGCGCGCGGTGGATTCGTAGCGTTCGGGCTTCATCAGAAGCTTTATTCGCATCGGCCCGACCGTCAGATGGACATGTTCTGCAAACGGCACTCCGCTCGCCTCGCTCACGGAGACGTCGGCCGCGGTGTTTTGCGACACGTCAGTGTCAAACACGATCGCAGTGTCCTTGGGGAGCGTGCTAAAATGAAACACGGTCCGGCCCTGCGAATCTGTTGAAGCTGTCGCGGACGTTCCGAAATATCTTGCGAGGCGATAGTAGCCGGGAACACGCCGTTTTGCGGCGTCCTTCTGAAAGCGGCTTAAGACATCGGGCGGAGGCGGTGCCCCGTCGACCGAGACGAGCGTCCACCTTGCCTGGCCTGGCTTCGTCGGGTCAAACTTTTCGACATTAACGTGCTTCTCCGTTTTGCCGTTGGATGTCTGCTCGCTGCGGACTGTCCGCGTGAAGGCACAGCTATCCGGACTGACACTCTGCGCCTGGGCTAGAATGCGCTGCTTAAGGTCGTCCTGGTTATGTTCCGCGAGCGCGCCAGAACTAAATCCCAGGCCCAGGACTGCGATGATAATTATTGTTGGATTAGTTGTCATACTTTCCTGGGTAACGGATTGAATTAGGCGTAGAGATGAATCAAAGCGGTCCGCGGTAACGACGCAGCCGGACCGCGGCGGCGAAAAATGCCACGGCCAAGACCAGGCCTACCCAGAGACCCGGGCTGCTCAGGAATTTCAGGGGATCAAGTTGGGTAAGCCGATCGACGATGGGAACGTGGGCGCCCTGCGGATACTTAACGACAACAAACGCTTCCTCAAAGCCGCCTCCGACGCGGTGGCCGAGCATGCGCCCGAAATAAGCGCTGTCGAAGGCGATCTTCTCAATCGCGGCGATCGCTAGCCATGGGAGCACAGCCCAAAGGAAAGTGGCGCGCCGTGCCCAGCCCGAGACCAGGAGCAGCCATCCGAAAAGTGGCGCCTGCCAGAGCGCCATCGTCAGGAGACCGTAGAGGAGAATGACCGACAGCTGATACCACGGTAACAGCTTCCAGGTGGTGGCAGCCAGGCCACTCGGGAGAAGGACCGCCGTGCTGATGAGCAGCATCAGAAACTGGGTCGCGATAATGACCACGAAGGTGAGCAGCGGCAGAATCGCGAGTGGAACAATCGCCTTGGAGAGTACTGCCGTGAGATCCGAAACCGGCAGCGATTTCCAGAACAGGATGCTGCGATCGCGGCGTTCGCCGTGGAGCGCGTCGAGGCAGTAGAAGACCCCGACGATAAACGCGGTGAACATGATCATCATCGCCGCGACATCGTAAGGCAACTCGATGGCCGCTCGCTGGCGCGCGGATTCCAGCGCCAAGGCGTTGAGTCTGCGTTGCGGCAAGCCCATCGCGGTGATGCCGAAGCCGAAGAGCACGACGCCGGCGGCGATCAGCGGCGCCATAT
>JBEEHO010000138.1:0-9778 GCA_041167425.1 Verrucomicrobiota bacterium
TGAATCACCTCTGGCAGTTGAAGCCCGATGAGCATGAAAAGAATTCCATTGAGAATGAAGACGACCATTTGCCAAACCGGGACAGCCTGAAGTCGCATCCGTCCGCTTAGAACATGCGGAGCGCGCCAACCGTAATAGATGCCCGCGATAACTACCGCGAGGATGCCGGAGACGTGCAGCTTTTCCCCGCTGAAGTAAGCCACGTACGGGGTAAGCAGCGAGAACATGGTTTGCACCGGCGGATCGTCTAGGCGCTTCTGCACTTGTGTCGCCAGCCAGCCGGTGGCGAGACCAACCAGAATGCCGCCCGCGGCGACGAGAAGAAACTGCACACTCGCCTGCCCGAGCGAAAAGCTGCTGGTCAGCACCGCGGCCACCGCGAAACGGAAGGAGATGAAAGACGTGGCATCGTTGACCAGGCTTTCGCCTTCGAGGATGACAATGATCTTGCGGGGCACCCTCAGATCTTTGGTTACCGCCAGGGCAGCCACGGCGTCCGGTGGAGAAAGAAGGGCGCCCAGGACAAAACCAACGGCCAAAGGCAATCCCGTCAGGGCATGAAAGAGGTAAGCAGTCGCTGTCATCGTCAACAGGACCAGGAAAATGGCGAGCGGCAGAATCGAGCGAAGGTTCGCGCGGAAATCTCTCCAGGAAGTGTAGACGGCCGCGGGGTAAAGGAGCGGCGGAAGAAACAAATTGAAGACCAGTTGAGGATCGAGATGAATCGGGGGAAGGCCGGGCACCAGCGCGAGGACCCCGCCTCCGACGGTGAGCAGGATGGGATAGGGGACCTTGATTTTCCGCGCGACGATCGCAAGCAGTGCGACGGCCACGAGACAAATCAGAATTAATTCGGTCTTATCCACGATGGTCCCGATTGCGCGCAAGCCTTGCTGGGAATAAGGCGGCCTTCCTTCTGGCGCGGCTGCGAACGAGCATTCGGGGCCGCTCGCAAAATCTCAAGGCGAAAGTTCCAGATTTGCGGACGGCGGTTCGCGACAGATAAGGAATGCAACCAAAGACCTCGGAGATCACGAATTAAAGAGTGATGAAAATTCGCTCTCTTGCCCTTTCCATTCTCGCGCTGGCCGGTGTAGCGCTCTCAGGCTGCACGACTGAGACGACGACTACGACCGCGACGACCACCGATAGCACGACGAAGACTGTCCACACGCAGGAAGAATTGCAAAAGACCGGCGAAACGGACCCAGGAGCGGCCTTGGAAAAAGTTGATCCTTCTGTTACCACGTCACGGCACCCTTGATCGCGGAGAGAGTAATCTTCACGTCCCTTTTTCTAACTCGTCACATGTCACACGTCAGTTACCCGATTCCATGAAATCGCTCCGTTACTTCTTTTGCGTTGTTTTTCCACCAGTGGCCGTCCTGATGACGGGACGGATCCTCAGTTTCTTCCTCAGCATCTTGCTAACGCTGCTCGGCTGGGTGCCCGGCGTCATTCACGCCTGCCTGGTGGTGAACGATTATCAGGCTGAGCATCGGCGGTGATCGCTCGCAGCTGTCGGACAGCGGGGATGGTCTCGATGTCGGCTCGTTTCTCTTTCATCAAGACCTGGCTGGCTTTTCCCTGCGGTCGATTCCATCCTTTTCGTTTCTCCATGAGAAGCTTCTTCCTCTCCCTCCTGCTGGCGCTTCCGCTTTATGCGGAGACCGCCCCGGACCCGGCGTTGCTGGAGGAGATCAACAAAATCCGGGCGATCGATAACCACGCGCATCCCCTTGGCTCTTTGAATGAGGGAGAGAAAGACGATGAGTTTGAAGTCGCCGATTCCATTCCAGCGAGGGTGCTGCCAGTCCGGCTGCGGCCTGATAACCCGGAGTATCTCGGAGCCTGGCGCGCGCTCTATGGATATCGGGGCGAAGGCAAGACCGAGGCGGACGCCAAGGAGCTGCTCAAAGCAAAGGCGCACCGGAGACAGGAAAAGGGCCTGGCTTACCCGGCATGGGTCCTGGACCAATTGGGGATCGAAACCATGCTGGCCAACCGCATGGTGATGGGCCGGGGTCTCGATGCGCCTCGCTTCCGCTGGGTCTGGCACGCTAATCCCTTCTTGTTTCCGCTGAACAATGATGAGGGAAAGAAAAGTAACCCGCAACGTCAGGCCGACTTCACCACCGACGAAGGTTACTTGAAACGTTACCTGGCAGAAGCAGGGCTGGCGAGTCTCCCGGATACTCTGGATGAGTATCTCACCAAGCTAGTGATACCGATCATAGAAAAGCGAAAGGCTAAAGGTGCGATTGCCGCAAAGTTCTACGCAGCTTACATGCGCTCGCTGGATTTCGCGGATGTGCCGGAAGCCGAGGCGGCGCCGATTTACGCCAGATATATTCACGGCGGCGCTCCCGGCGCGGTTGAGTACAAGGCGCTCCAGGATTTTCTCTTTCGACGTATCGCGCTCGAATGCGGACGGGTGGGGTTTTCCGTCCATATCCATGTCGGGGCTGGCGCGGGCGGCTGGTTCTACAATCGCGATGCCAGCCCGTTTCTGCTCGACTCTGTCCTGAACGATCCGGCGCTGCGAGGAACGAAGTTCGTCTTGATCCATGGCGGCCTCCCGTTTGCGCAAGCTACCCGGATGTTGATTGGGCGCCCCAATGTTTACGCGGACTTTTCTTCGCAGGCCTTTCTGACTTCCACCAGGGAACTCAGTCACGTCATCCGGACCTGGCTGGAGGCATTCCCGGAAAAGGTGTTATTTGGAACGGACTCTTATCCCGAGACTAAGACTGTCGGATGGGAAGAGATCGCGTGGTTGACTACGAAGAGCGGCCGCGAAGCATTGGCGCTGGCTCTCACTGAGATGATGCAGGATGGGGAGATAAGCCGGACGCGAGCAACGGAGCTAGCCCACATGGTTTTGCGCGGCAACGCGCTGGATCTTTACGGATCTCTGCTCCAGCCCGCGGCTCCGGAACCCTCCCAGCACTGAGTTACCTGACCCCTGATCTCTGATCCCGGGTGTAGGAATTCTCCCACTATGCAGAAAGGGAGCGTGCTCTCATAATCCACGCGGGTTGGTTATCTACCCCCGGCAATATCCCTTGCTCGGAGGAAGCGGGAACTTCGAAACAATCCAATGCCTTATGACACCTCTCTCCTTCAGCAAACCCAAGCGCCCTTTCAACGATCCGGTCTCGCCGTCGCCTCACAGCCCGGCTTTTATTCCGGCGCCGCCCACTAACAACGTTAACCTCAGCGTCCCGCTCGACGTTATCCTGCCCGGCGTGGATGGCAGGATCGCCACGGCGAAAGCAATGGTCTTCCACAGCGTAGGTGACAGCGGCGGCATTCACGGCACGGAAACCCAGGATGGGTTGGCCGCGGTCATGGCGAAACAAATCGTGGATAGCCGCGCGAGTCACAAGTTTGGAGAGGAGCCGCTGTTTTTCTTTCACCTGGGCGACGTGGTCTATTTCAACGGAATAAGCCGCGATTATCCGGTGCAATTCTACGAGCCTTACCAGAACTACGACGCTCCTATCTTTGCCATCGCCGGCAATCACGATGGCGATACGCGAACACGTTCGGGGGATGTGCCCGACGACGAAACCACCCTGTTCGGGTTCCTCCAGAATTTCTGTGCGCCGAGTCCGCAGTACCTTTTCAAGCATCGCCCGACGATGACGCAGCCTTATGTCTACTGGACCCTGGATACTCCGCTGGTCACAATCGTTGGCCTATATTCAAATGTAGATGGACAACTGGACGGGCAAGGGACATTCGAGCAACAGCGCTGGTTTGCCCAGCAGCTCAAAGATGCTCCACGGGACCAGGCGCTTATCGTGGCGGTGCATCACGCTCCTTACTCGCTCGATTCCTTTCACGGCGGTTATGGCGACATAGGAGATGCTATTGATCGGGCGGGGATGACAGCCGGCCGGATGCCTGATCTGGTTCTGTCGGGACACGTCCATAACTACCAGCGCTTCACACGCAAGATGAAAAGGAAAAAGATCACCTATGTTGTCGCGGGCGCCGGCGGCTATGCCGATACCTTGCGGGCCATGCATCGCATCGCAAAGGACCCCGCCACCGGCAAGACGATTGCGCCTCCTTTCCAGACTGCCCGGCCTGAGGTAAGGCTGGAAGCCTGTAACGACACTGAGCCCGGCTTCCTTCGGCTCACGGTAACGAAGAAGGCGATCACCGGCGATTACTACACCATCGACTTCAACGATACTCCACTCGGGATCAGGGATAGCTTTAAGATCGCGTTGTAACGCTCGCTTCGACGGGAACTCTCGCTTAATCGTGGAGTGACAGCTGTGGTTTTTGCTTGATGCAGGGCACCTGTTCCGGTGCAGGATGGAAAGCGATGTTGGGCAGGACAGCAAAAACGGGAGACGAACGGCTCACCTCACGGTTGGAAGCCTTTGGCGATCTGGTCTTCGGATTCAGCCTCTCCCTCATTGCCCTGCGGCTGGATGTCCCCTCGCGCGTCGAAGAGATCTTCGAGCCTGGACGGTGGGCGACGGTTATCATTACGTTCGCCCTGATCTGTCGCTTCTGGCTGGAACACTACCGCATCTTTCGCCACCACTTCATCGTTGGGACGGTCGAGCTGGTAGTCAATTTCATTTTCCTTCTGGCCATCGCGGTCCTGCCTTATGCCGTGCAGACCTTTCTACGATTCCAACTGCAACTGGTGCCCTTTTCCCTCTACCTGGGCGATGTCATTGTCATCCTCTCGACCCTTTCCTTTCTACGCGTGCGCTCCCTCAGGCAACGCCGAGCCGACCCGGACGAAGAAGGGAAGCTACGCGATTGGCGGCGCTCGATTGCACAACTCGCGGGCGCCCTTGCTGCGGCATGTCTTCTGGTCGTAATGCGTCGGCCCGGCGCGGATTTCTCGACCGATCTGCGGCTCGTCGGGACGTATGCCATTCCAGGGTTGGTTGTCCTTATTTTCCTCGCGCGTGCCGCGATTCGCCGGTTGCCAGACTTTCTGCGGGAATAAAAGTGGCCTGGCGCGAGGGAAGAAGTGGATGGGGCCACAAAGATGCTTGCTCTGGCCGGCGGATTCAGGAAGAGTCGGCCCAGTCAGGATCAAAGAAACCAATCAGTCTATGAACATAACACTAAGAACTTCCGGAGCGATGGCGGTGGGCGTCGCACTTTATCTCGTTGCCCTTCTGGGCGTCCCTAACAGTTTCGCGGAGGGGAAGCAGGACTTCACTCTGCACAACGAAACCGGCAAGACGATCAAGGAAGTTTACGTGGGGCCGTCCAGTTCGGAAGAATGGGGCGATGACGTTATGGGCAAGGACGTCGTCGCGGATGGGACCAGTGTCCGTATCACCTTTCATCCCAAGGCGACCGCAAACCACTGGGACCTGAAGATCGTTTTCGAAGACGACAAGTGGACGGTGTGGAATAATTTCGATCTCTCCACCATCGACGACATCACGATCTCCTACAAAGACGGCAAGCCCTGGGCGACCTGGAAGTAAGCCTGGCGGCGGTGGCTGAATAGGCTGCGTCGAGCGCGTTCCCGGCGTTTTCGAAATACACCTGGGAACGCCCGTGTCCGGGTAGTTGCACTGCTTTCGCCGTGTCATTACGCCGGCGCGTTTTTTTCTCGTTCCCGCGCCCCGGCAGCCCTAGAAACTAAGGTATGCGCAAGGTGAATTTGAAAGACGTGGTCGAGCAGGAACGGAAATCGCCCAAGGAGAAATTCCATAAGTTTGTCAAGGATGTGTCGGTCGCGCTCGGGCGCGAACGGGACTCGCTCGATCTGGCGAAACGGCATCCGTTCGATCTCGCGGTCGTCCGGATTCCGAAAGGCACGTCGTATTGTCCGTATCACACGCACAGCGCCGAGTCGGAGTTTTATCTCGTAATCTCAGGCCGCGGCAGTATTCGAGACAAAAACGGGACCACCGAAGTGAGCGCCGGTGACGCGTTCTATTTCGGGCCGGGTGAAGCGCACCAGCTCACTAACGCCGGCGACGAAGACTTCGCCTACTATGTCATCGCGGATAACCCGCGCGGCGATTCGTGTTACTATCCCGACAGCGGGAAGTGGGCGGTCCCTTTGGAAGGCTCCGATGAGGCTATCGTAAAAGGAAAAGAAGCTGATTACTACGAGGGCGAAGAGTAGCTCAAGCCAAGGGCGGAACTAGTGCAGCTTAAGATCACCTACTACCTCGACGTGGCATCCTCATGGTGTTACTGGGCTGAACCGGCCTGGGCCGCACTGAAAGAGAGTTACAGCGACCGCGTCGAATTTGACTGGAAGATCGCTTTGATGGATGCAGCGGGTCTTCCTACTTCCCGGGAGCAACTGGAATGGTTCTACCGGCGCAGCGGGATAATGATGCGCGCTCCTTTCATGTTGAACACCGGGTGGCTCCAGCCCGGGGCGGCAGAGTATCCGGTGCGGAATTGCGTCGCGGAAGCAGCCAGAGATCTTGGAGTGACGGACGATCGAGTAAGGCTGGCGCTGTCCACGGCGGTGCTGCGGGAGCGCAAGCCGGCCGATGACTGGCAGGTTGCGGCGGAGATCGGTGCGAAAGCGGGCGGGCTCGACCAGGCGAAGTTGCTCGAATGCGCCCGTTCCCCGGAAATAGAAGCACGGGTGCGGGCGAGCACGGCCGAGTTTCATGCCTTGAAGGTCACGCAACGCCCGACCTTTGTGATCGACAGCGAGATCGGCGATCGCGCGTTGTTCTCTGGTTTTGTGAAGGTGGCCCCGCTGGTGGCTGCGGCGGAAGCAATGTTGGACGACCTGGCGGCATACCAAAGCTATGCCGCGCATTTCGGTGTGCCGCCCGCCCAGCAGGATTAAGCTTTGTTATTGGTGGCGGCCGTTGAGAACGTCCTTGCCTTATCCTCGTGCCTTGATGACTCTGCGAGTAACAACAACCGATTAGCAAAGGAACGCAACGTGGCAAAACCGAATTATCAGGGCGAGAAGCGAAGGAAAGACCTGGCGAAAAAAGCGAAGAAGGAGGAGAAAAGACTCCGCAAACTCGAGGCGAAGGAAAATCCGTCCTCGGAAGACGCGGATGCGCCGGAGTCCGCCGGCGCGCCTGAAGGAATCCAGGACGCAGAATGACGAAGAGCGACGGCGGGCGCGTGCTCGTGTTGGTGGATGAATCAAATGTCGTCAGCTCGGTTCGGACCCAGGGGCGTGGACTCGATTGGTTGAAGCTGCGCGATTTTCTGGCCGGCGGAAAGACGGGCCGGAAGCTAATCGAGATGGTAGTCTACGCCGGACTCCCGCCCGCCATTCCGGTCTGGCAAGAGGAGCGCGATAAGAAGAACAAGTTCGTTCATTGGCTGCGTTCGAATGGCTTCCTGGTGGTAACAAAAGACGGTTCGCCGGCCGAAGAAGGCCACTACAAGGCGAATGTGGATGTGATGATGGCGATAGATGCGGTGGAGCTATCGGTCGAGATGAAGCCCGAGGTTGTCATCCTGGTAACCGGCGATGCCGACTTTGCTTACCTGGCGCTGCAGTTGCGGCGGCGCGGTATTCGGGTGGAAGTAGCGTCGGTCGCGCAGAATTTGGGAAGTGCGTTGAAAACCGCCGCGAATGCAGTGATCGATCTGTCGCCGTTATTTGCGACCTTTGAAGCGATATAAGGCAGGCGCGTTGTCTGCCTTATTAAGCATCGCCCGCGCTACCGGACTCGCGCGCGTTTCGACTTTACCGCCATTAACACATCGCGCCCGACCAGGTAGAGCATGACGCAGAGAACGGTGAAGGGAAGAAGCGCAAGAAGATCGGAGTTAGGGCCGCTAAAGAACGGGTTCGATGCTTCAGCCCAGGCTTGAATACGGTCATTCATCGGTTTGAACTTCGAAACTCCGGCCATGAAAGCGATCACGATCCCGGCCAGCGCTCCACCGGCGATGTAACCGGAAGCGAGTAAGACGCCCGGACTCTTGTCTCCCTCGGCCACAAGCTCTTCTTCGGTCAGCTTATGGTCACGGAATTTCTTCCGGCGCAACCAGCGGTCCACCAGCCAACGAATCATTCCTCCGATAAAAATAGGACTGGACGAAGAGAGCGGCAGATAGACTCCCACCGCGAAAGCGAGCGAAGGAATGCCACTCATCTCGAGGACAATCGCGATCATGACACCGAGAAGCACGAGCGCCCACGGCAATTTTCGGCTCAGGATTCCCTTGATAATATACGACATCAACGTCGCCTTCGGCGCCGTGAACTTATCGACCTTGGAATCGTCCGGCCGATACTCATGCGTACCGTTGATTCCCGGATCGACCAGATAGACGACTCTTCCCTGGTCGTCCGCGAGGAAGCGCCTGGCTTGCTTGCCCTCGGGATCCACCTGCAGCCAGACGCGGTACGATTTCCCATCATCGGCTGCCTGTTGTCCCTGGATTTTTTCCGTTGCGCCCAGTTGCGCCGGATCGACTCTCAAATCGGCAGGAAAATTTCGCTCAACCTGGTAAACAATTTTCCCGGCGTCATTAACCAGATACTCACCCGGATCGAGACCCTTCAACTCCGGGTTCTTTTCTTCGCCGGCGTTTTTCAGCAGATGAAAAGGGCCAGGCTTATGGGGCTTGATCTCGTCATCAAAGGCGGGCAGGGAAGAGGGCGAGAGACCCAGCTGGAACTTCTTCGCGTCCTTCGACGGCTCGGCGAAACTGGTATGGCGGACATAGACCGTGTAGGAATCGTTGAGCTTCAGGAGGATCGGACCGAGTACGAGCGCGGAGGCCAATGCGCCCGCGAGAATGGCGATCTGCTGGAACCGCGGAGTCGAGCCCACAAGAAACCCGGTCTTCAAGTCCTGCGAAGTGGTTCCGCCGTTCGACGCGGCAATGCAAACGATGCCGCCGATGGAAAGCGCCGTGACAAAATAATGCGGCGCGGTCCAGCCGATAAAAAGAAAGACCAGACAGGTAAGAAGGAGCGTGGCCACCGTCATTCCTGAGATGGGATTGGAAGACGATCCGATCTCACCAGTGAGTCGCGACGAAACGGTCACGAAAAGGAAACCGAACATGACGATCAGGAGCGCGCCGAGAATGCTCCATTGCAGGCTCAATTGTGGCACCGCCATGATAACCGCGATGATCGCCAGGCATCCGCCGATGACGAACTTCATCGAAAGGTCCTGGTCGGTGCGCGGGGCGTTGCTGGTCCGGGCGTGGCCGCCGCGCAAATCCATAAGCCCGCCCTTCAAGCCATGCCAGATCGTCGGCAGCGACCGGAAGAGGCTGATAATGCCGCCCGCCGCGACCGCGCCCGCGCCGATGTAAAGAATATAAGCGCCGCGAATCTGGTCCGGGCTCATGAAACTGATGGGCTGTTCGCCCGGTGGAATTGCGCCCACGGTGTGTTCGCCAAAAAATTTGATCGCCGGAATCAGGACGAGATAAGCGAGCACACCACCCGCGCACATGATCGACCCGATTCGAGGCCCGATGATGTAACCGACACCCAGCAAAGCCGGAGAGATCTCGGCTGAGATCGAGCCGCCTTTGAACGGGGCTCCGAAGATTTTCTGGGGCGTGTCCTTCCAGCTTTTGAAGGCGCCCATTGCAGCCTGGTAGAGAAAGCCAATGCCGAAACCGGAGAAGATAATTTTTCCGCCGCTGGTGGCATCTTCGTCGGACGATACCGCGGTCATCCCTCCAGTTGAGTCTGCCGGATCTTTCGCCGCCGCGGCTTTCAAGACTTCGGCGCAGGCCGTGCCTTCCGGATATTTTAAGAAGCCGTGCTGATCGACGATGAGCGCGCGTCGCAGCGGAATCATCATGAGAATGCCGAGCA
>JBEEHO010000139.1:0-10788 GCA_041167425.1 Verrucomicrobiota bacterium
TCCCGCGTGCCTCACCTCGCACTCGATTGTGGTCAGCGGCCCAATCAGGTCCCCGTCTTCCAGTTTCGCCATGAAACGGCTGAAATCCGCGCCATCAAACACGACTGGAACGTTCGCGTCAGACGCGCCCAAAGCGTAGTTGAAGACCTGGACCGAAGGGAGTGAAGCAACGTTCGTTTGCAAAAGTCTAAACGTCTCGGGATTCGGTTCGAAGCCGTATATTTTCGCGGAGGGAAACCGCTCGTGAAAGAAGAGAATGGAAGTTCCGATGTTGCTTCCGATGTCGAGAATCACTTTCGGATCCAAGGCGGGCGGAAGGTAATACTCGGCTTTTACACCTCGCCGCAACAGGACCTGGTTGATCGCCAGCGGATCCGATGTCGCAGGACGGTAGGAAATGTCGTGGCCCCGCCAGCGGAACTTCGCCAAAGGCACTCCGCGAACTCCGGCGCGGGAGAGAGACCCCGCGCGCGCGGCGTCGAGCGCAAATCGCACGGATTGCGAACGGGCCAGGATTCTCAGGAAAGGTCGGATTCCCACGGTGAGGCCTTCAAGGATGACGCTTCGTTTCCATCAGCAGCATCGCTGTTCGCCCAGTGGCGCCGCTGTGCCGGGCCAGGACGACCTCCGCATTCGCGACCAGCTGGAGAGCGGCGTCGCGGTCGCGCAGAAGCCACGCGATTTTCTCCTGCAAAGAATTCGGGTCGCGAATCTGGATGGCGGCTTCATTTACCACCAGCGCCTGGGCGAGCGCGGAAAAATTTTCCATATGCGGGCCGAAGAGAACAGGCTTGCCGGCCAGGATTGGTTCCACGGGATTCTGTCCTCCACGAGCGGTGAGACTCTTGCCCACAAAGACAATCGTGGCCACGGCGTACCAATTTTGCAATTCGCCCGTGCTGTCCAGGAGTACGCAATCGGGCGGCGACGTGCGCGTGGTTTCCGCTTCACTCCGCAAGCTCACGTTGAGCCCGAGCCGGGTCAGACGCGCGCGAATTTCTCCTACGCGCTCCACGTGTCGCGGCGCGATAATCAGAGTAAAGGCGGGAAAGTCAGATCGCAGTCTCTGGAAAATTTCGCCCAGAATTTCTTCTTCGCCCGCATGGGTGCTGCCGCCAAAGAGAATCGGCCGGTCCCCTTCGATCCCAAAGGCGCGCAACACTTGCATTGGCAGATCGGAATTTATCCTCGTCTCAGCCGGGTCGTATTTGATGCTGCCGACGTGATGGATCCGCTCGCGTCGGACGCCGAGTGCGACCCAGCGTTCGATGTCTTCGGGTTCCTGAACGCAGACGACATCGAGACAGGCAAAGGTCGGCGCAACGAGAGAAAGAAAACGGCGAAAGCGTTTTTCGGATCGGTGCGATAAACGCGCATTGACCAACGCGAGCGGAAGGCCGCGATCGCGCGCCTCGGCGGCCAGGTTCGGCCAGACCTCGGCCTCCACCAGCACCACGCGGATCGGCCGGATAATCGCGTAGGCGCGACGCACGATGGGCCAGAAATCGAGTGGACTGTATAGCACTTCCATTTCGTCGCGGGCTTCCTGCGTGGCGAAAGCAAAACCGGTGGTCGTAGTTGTGGTCAGGACGCAGAAAAAACCGGGGTCGAGTTCCTTCAGTTTGGCGGCAAGCTTCAGCGCGATCGCCACTTCGCCCACGCTCACAGCGTGAATCCAGGTGCAACGGTGCGCCGCAAGCCGCGCCCGGACGTCGTGATCATAAAGGCCGAAGCGTTGCCCGAATTTGTGCTGGTAATTTCCGCGCCGGACAAGCTTGGAGATCTGCGCCGGGAGAAAAAATAACAGCCCGAGCGGATAGAGCAGATTATAAAAAAGCCTGATCATTTCAGCGTGCGCGCACCTCGTTGAGAGTGCCCGCACGTTGCAGGAATAACACTTCCGTGGCGCCATACGCTTTCGATCGAGTGATGTTCCACCCTGGCATCTGAGGCGTCTGTTCCCCGGGGCGCTTCTCCAGGACGAATATTCCGGAGGGCTCCAGCATTTCCGCCAATTGCCGGTCTTCCAGCAAGAGGCTGGTGAACTCGGCGCCCGATTTCGTTTTTTCGTAGGGCGGATCGGCAAAAATAATTTTGAAAGGTTCGCGCGTTTGCGCCGAACGCAGAAAGGCGAAGACATCCTGCTGTCGAACACGGCCCTCGAGCTTCGTCCGGATGAGGTTCCGCTCGATCGCCGCGATGGCAGCGGAATTTTCGTCTACAAATAAAGCCGAGGCGGCGCCGCGGCTGAGCGCTTCGATTCCCAGCCCGCCCGTTCCCGCGAAGAGATCGAGAATACGCGCGCCGATCACCTCATCACCGAGGCTCGAAAAAATTGCGGCTTTGACGCGGTCCATGGTCGGCCGCACCTCCGTCTTCGGGACTTCCAGCCGCAGGCCGCCCGCAATCCCGGCGATCACTCTCATGGCGTTGCGCTGGGCGGGGGCGCATCGGCCGGAGTCGCGGCGGATGTGGCGGGCGGAGAAATCTCCGTGGTCGCCGGCGTCGCAGCGGAAGTGGGAGCGGCCGGTGCTTCGTCGGCCGGCTTTTTCTTTTTAGGTTTGTCGGATTTCCCGCCTCCCATGAAACTGCTGATGACGCCGCCCAGATCCTTCAGGTCCCGGCCAATGAGTTTGTCCACCAGGTTCGTCTTGGGCCGCCCGATGGTGCCGCTAACCTGAAAACTGACGGCAGAATAGCCGGGTTCATCAGTGGGCTTGAAGTTTGCGCGGATAGCCTGAAAGAGCTGGCTCCGCATTTTTTCATTCACGGCCAATTGCGATTCGAGACGCAGTTTGCCCTCGAACGAAACCGTCCCGACGGCGGAAAGCTGGATGTTCTTCGATCGAAAAATCAACTCGTCGATCGTGACCAATCCGGGACTGAGGTGATATTTTATCTGCGCCTGATCGAGCTGAAGCTGGCGCAACTCCTCGATCTGGAGCAACTGCCCGAGCGCGACGAGCAAGCTGTATTGCTGGACGTGGCCGTCGCGCAAAATGATTTCTCCGCCGCCGGCAAGCGCGTTCCGATCGGCTGTGGTCCCACTCGCATCAAGGTAGCCTTCCAACCGGCCCGTGATCATCCCCGGTGCGCCGCCGGCGTCAGACACGATCCGGTCGGCCTGAACGTCGTGAAATTTGACGCTGGCGGTGAAGGGAGAATCCTCCGTCTGCGGCAGCAGCGTAAAGCGGCCGGTTATTTCCCCGCCACCCGCGCGCGCGCTGATCTGAGAAAGGTCCAGCTCATCCGGCGCATAGCGCAGAGGCGATTGAAGCTGCTCGAGAAAAAATCGATCGCGGAGCGAGGTCTTCCCGATGCTGATGTTGCCGCGCAGATCCGTGGCCGTGCGGAAATTCGAGCGAAAATGCACATCATCGAACATCGCCACGTTCTTCAGCTTTCCGTCCAGAAAAAGAAATCGGCCTCGCACCAGATTGACGCGCTGGATTTCCGGAGTGAACGCAGTCGACCTCTCGGTTTCAATCGGCATGGCGGGCTCCGGAGGGGCTATGACTGGGTCTGCCGGCGGGGTTTGGTTTCTTGTCTCCACGGCGGGCGCTGTGGCAATCGTCGTCAGAGGTGGAGGCGCTGGTGGTGCCGCCTGGATTTTCTCCGGGGGAGGAGCGCTCACTACGGGCTCCGGAGGCAGAGAAGGCAGCCGCCATTTGCCATCGGCGTTTTGCGCCCAAACGACGTCTGGATTGATCAAAGAAATTTCCTTGATCACGAGGCGGTGGGAAAAGAGAGAGCGGAATTTGATCCGAAGCTGAAAAGTTTTCGCGGTGAGGAAATTCGCGGTCACGCCGGGCTGGCTCTGCGGGATGGTAATGCCGCTCAGTTTCAGTCCCGCCCATGGGGTAACGCTGATGCGCCGCACGTGGAGCGTCGTCCCGAGCCGCTGGCTGAGTTCCTGCTGAATCCTGGCTTGTGTCCCTTGCGACTGCACATACAGATTCACTCCGAGCAAAATGAGAATCGCCAGGCCCAGGATCGCACCGAGCACGATGAGCAGAATGCGCCTCAATTTTTTCACGCCGGAACGTTACGCTCTCCCAGTTTGAAGAAAAGACCAAAGCCCCGACCCTTCCCGCTTTGAAAGACACCGTTGTCATCCTCAATCCCACGGCCCGCGGCTCGCGGGCGAACCGGTTGCGCGCCCAGGTCGAGTCGATCACGCGCGGCGCGATCCTGTGCGAGACTTCGCGCTCGGGTGAAGCGGAGCTTCTGGCGCGGCACGCGGCCGCGGAAGGGTTCGGAAAAATCGTCGCCGCCGGGGGCGATGGCACCATCAATGAGATCGTGAACGGAATCGCGGGGAAAAATGTCGCGCTCGGTTTGCTTCCGTTGGGCACCATGAATGTTTTCGCGACGGAGCTTGGCCTGCCGGCGAACGATTTGTCCCGTTGCTGGGAGATCATTCAGGGAAGCCGAATCCGGCCCGTGGATTTACCCAGCGCGAACGGCAAGCATTTCGTCCAGCTCGCCGGTGTCGGTCTCGATGCCCAGGCCGTGAAGGAAACCAGCCACGCCTTCAAACGGAATTTCGGCCCGCTCAGCTACATGATTTCGGCCGCCCAGATCGCTTCACGCCCCCCGCCGCGATTACGGATCGAATCGGAAAATGCCGTGTCTGAAGAAGGCTCTTTCGTCCTCGTCGGAAACGGGCGCCTTTACGGAGGCCGATTCCCTTTCTTCAAACAGGCGGTAATCGATGACGGTCTGCTCGACGTGGTCGTTTTCAAACGGCTGAATTACATCGAAATCATCCGGTATTTACAGAACGTGATTTTCACTCCGCAAATCACCTCGCCCGAAGTGGAATATTTTCAGACCAGCAGGCTGCGCGTGAGCAGCGAAGAGAACGTGCCAGTGGAAATCGATGGCGAGCTGATTGGAAATTGCCCGGTGGAATTCCAGATTCGCGCCGGCGGGCTGCACGTCCTGGCGCCCGAGTAGACACGGCCCTGTGGGCCGTGAACGACGACTAGTTTTGGGACGGCCCACAGGGCCATGGCTACAACTTTCATCGACAACGGATTTCGGCTGCGATACTCTCGTGTCATGCGCCTGTCCGGCCGAAAGCCCTCGTCGTTCACCCGGCGCTGGACGCAACGGCCGCGCATAGTCTTGCTCGCGCTCATCGGCGTTAACCTCGTCGTCTTCCTGGCGCAGCTTTTTCTGGATGTGTATCAACCGGGCTTCGTCCGCGAGTATCTGGGCTTGAGCGACCGCGGATTGCGCGCCGCCTGCGGATGGCAGTTTTTCACTGCGATGTTCGTCCACGACGGGCCGTGGCACCTGATCGGGAACATGCTGATTCTCTATCTGCTCGGACGCGATGTGGAATCGATCGTCGGCCAGCGGCATTTTCTTTTTCTCTATCTCGCCGGCGCCGTCGCGGGAGAGCTGGGTCATTTGTTCCTGATGCCCGCGACTTCCGTTTTGCTGGCGGCCTCCGGCGGAGTGGCCGCGGTGCTGGTGGCTTACGCAACCATCCTGCCCGAGTTGGAATTGACCTCGATGATTTTCTTCCTTCTGCCGCTTCGCCTCAAGGCAAAGCATCTCGGCTGGGGCGCCTTCGCGATTGCGATTCTCGGCCTGGTGTTCGACCGCACCGGCACGGTGACGCATAGCGCTTACCTGGGAGGCTGCGGGGCCGGATGGTTTTACGCGCATCTCCTGGGGTTTGGCCGCCCTTCCATTTTGCAACGCGCGCTTCGACAGCGCCGCGCGAAGGTGGAACGCTATCGGACCATGAGCCCCGATCAATTCATCTCCGAAGAAGTCGACCCAGTCCTCGACAAAATTTCCCGCGAAGGCATGCAAAGCCTGACCTGGAACGAGCGGCGGATCCTCAACCGGGCCCAGGAAAAAATCGCGGAGAAAACGCAGGCGCACTGAAACCAGAGTGCGCTTTTGTCTCGTTAGGTCAATGTCTGGGGACCTGCCTTCACTACCGCCTTTTCCCTCGTAGATGACCGAACGATCGGCCTGGATTCGACGAAAGGCGGCAGACACGCTGCATCCGGCCCAGGTCGAGAACACACTCGAACGGATGGCCCAGAGTTGGCCCTCAGGAGTCGCTCCTCTGCTGGCTCTCATCGAAGAATTTCCTCTCGGCGAGGCGTCTCTTCTCCATCTGATGTCGGTCTCGAGCATTTGCGCCGCTCGTTTCGTTCGGCACCCCGAAATCCTTCTTTGGCTATCCCACCCGGAGATTTGCGCGGTGCCACGCACCCTCGCGGGAATGTTAACGGACCTGCAAAAGGCCGGCGAGGGCTCGGCTTTCTCGGGCGACTTCCAAGCCCTCCGGTTTTGGAAAGGACGCGAGATGCTCAGGATTGCATTGCGCGAAGTAGCCGCAGTGGCGCCGCTGGAGGAAACCACCCTCGAGCTATCGCAACTGGCGGAAATCTGCCTCCGCGAAGTTTACACCTATTGGGATTGCGAATTGCGCAGCCGTCGCGACGGACCGAAGACGGAGTTCGCGGTTCTGGGATTGGGAAAACTCGGCGGCCGCGAGTTGAATCACAGTTCCGACATCGACGTGGTGTTTCTCTATGGGGAGGAAGGCCAGGTCTCCCCCAATCTCACTTACCATGAATGGTTCAACCAGCTCGGCGCGAAAATCATCGAGACCTTTGCCTCAATCGATCCGGCCGGGGCGCTCTTTCGCATCGACCTCCGCCTCCGGCCCGAGGGGACGGCCGGGCCGCTCGCTCGCTCGCTCGAGAGCATGGAAAATTATTATGCCGGTTTCGGTGAGACCTGGGAACGGCTCGCGCTGATCAAGGCCAGGGGTGTTTGCGGCAGTCGCGAGCTGGCCTACGAATTCCTGCGGCAGCATCAGCCGTTCATTTATCCGAAGAGTCCGACGCCGGATGTGCTGGAGGAAATCACGGCGATCAAACGGCGGATCGAGCGGGACATCGTCGGGCAGGAAAATATCGGGAGAGATGTGAAGCTGGGTGCCGGCGGTATTCGCGAGATTGAATTTGTCGTCCAGGCCCTGCAACTCCTGCATGGAGCCCGGCACGCGTTCCTGCAGGAGACGAGCACGTTAAAGGCTCTGCCCGTCCTCGCGGAATTAGAATTGATTCCGCGACATGAAGCCCGCGCGTTGGAAGCCGCCTATCGATTTCTGCGGCGCGTCGAGCATCGCTTGCAGATCGAAGCGGAACAGCAAACGCACACCATTCCCGAAAGCGGCAAATCGCTCCGGCGGCTTGCACGAAGTCTCGGTTTTTCTTCCAGCGAGGAATTCAGCGCTGCCTTGCGGGAGCACATGCAACAAGTCCGCGCCGTCTTTCACAGAATCATTTCCGCGCCGGCCGGCGCAGCGGCGGAACCCGCTGCGCAAAGCCTGAGCATTTTTCAGGATGAGAAGGCCGCCGCGAAATCGCTCGCGGACCTGGCGAAGGGAACGGGCCGTTTCCATGTGGCGCCGCGCACGCGGCAGGTCCTCCGCAATCTGCGGCCGCTTCTGTTTCGATGGCTGACGCGAGCGGTCGATCCGGATCTGGTGCTGAACCAGTTCATCCGCTTCGTCGAGGCTTACGGATTACGCAGCATGCTTTTTGAGCTGCTCGTGGTTAATCCAAAACTGCTCGAGCTGCTGGTGAAGACCTTCGATAGCAGCCGCGCGGCCGGCGATTTGCTGGTCCGCCGGCCGCAATTGCTGGAGGAGATCACGCGGGGCGGAATGCTCGACCGCGAGGTTTCCGTGTCGCAACATTTACGGCGTCTCGAGGCGCTGGAGATCAGCGCGGCCTCGCTCGATTTGCTGCGCGTTTACCGGCAAACCCAGCTCCTGCGAATTTTTTTGCGCGACGTCCTCGGGCTCGCCAGCCTCGCTTCCCTCCTGACCGAACATTCGGCGCTGGCCGAAGCCTGCCTGATTTTCGTCAACCGCCTGCGGGGAAGCGAGAGCGACCTCACCATCATCGCGCTCGGAAAATTTGGCGGCAGCGAGATCGGTTACGGCGCGGATCTCGACGTTCTTTTCGTCGGGGAGGACATTCGCGCGGCGCAACATCTCGTGGTCGCCATGGCGCAGCCGACCGCCGAGGGCAGCATTTATACTCTCGATGCGCGCCTCCGGCCCGATGGGGAAAAAGGAAGTCTCGCGTGCTCGCTCACAGCCTACGAAGCGTATTACGAGACGCGGGCCCAACTCTGGGAGATCCAGGCGCTCACGCGCGCGCGGCCTCTGGCCGGTCCCCTCCAAAACGAATTCATGGATTTGGCCCGGCGGGTTTGGCGCAAAGCCGGGCAGCGGGAGGATTTGTTCGCGCAGATTAACTGGATGCTGCAACGAATCCGGCAGGAGCGCGGAAGCGCTTCGGACCTCGATTTCAAAACCGGCGCGGGCGGCGTGATCGAGGCCGAGTTCTTGGTGCAGGCTTTGCAAATGCGCGCGGGTCTCTGGAATTCGCACACCATGAGCGGCCTGGATGAACTGACGAGCCACGGCTTGTTGCGCGAGGAAGAAGCTGCGGCGCTCAAGCGGAGCTACGAATTTCTTCGCCTGATCGAATCGGTCCTCCGGCGCTGGGAAAACAAGAGCATTTCGAGTTTGCCGATAACCGAAAAGGAACAACGAAAGCTCGCGATGCGTCTTGGCGTTGAAAGCATGGACTCGTTTGGGCGGCAGTATCGCGCGGCGCGTGAAAGCATTCACGAGATCTACTCGCGCCATGTGCGCTAATTGATCCGGCTCAGAAACTGGCGAACAATTTCGCCAGCTCGTGGAGAAAGAAAAAGCTGACCGCTATTCCGAGGCAAACCACCAGGAACAAAAGCGCCAGCACTGCGATGACAAAAACCCAATCACTCCGGCGCGAAGTGCCTGGAGCGTCAATGTGGTCCTTGATGATTTGATAATTGCGGACGTTCGATTTGAACCAGAACGAGAACGCGTCGCCGACGATGGGGACAATGCCCACGATCTCGTTGATCAGAATGTTCATCGACATGCGGGCGAGCAGGATTTTCGGCACGCCGACGCGTAACGCTCGAAGGAGCGCGAAAGCGGAGACGAGGGCGGAGCCCGTATCACCGATGCCGGGAACCAGGCCGATAAGCGGGTCGAGACCGAAACGGAAATTGGTTCCGGGGACGCGGAGGAACTCATCCATGATCAGCGCGAGCCACTTGAAAAGGGGTTCGAGTCCCTGCCGCTTTCGCTTTTCTTCCGGCGGAAGAACCTCCCAGTCGACTTCCTGTAGCGGCGGTCTATGACCGCCGGGCCTTTCTTCGATCGCCACTGTGACCAGATCGGCCCCGAACGCTTTCAGGGGCCGCTCCAATTAACCCGGAATTTCTTTCAGCATCTGGGTGTTCGTCGGGAATTTCTTCACGAACATGAGCAAACGCTCGATCGCTTCCCCAGGTTTATGTCCCGCGAGACCGCGGCGGATCATGTTAATTTTTTCGAGCTCCCAGGCCTGCATGAGCAACTCTTCGCGGCGCGTGCCGGAAAGAAAAATATCCACCGCCGGATAAATGCGCTGATCGCTAATCTTGCGATCAAGCACCATCTCCATATTCCCGGTGCCTTTGAACTCCTGGAAAATCAGCTCATCCATTCGGCTGCCCGTTTCGATCAACGCCGTCGCCACGATTGTGAGCGAGCCGGCCTCCTCGGTGTTGCGCGCCGCGGAGAAAAGTTTTCTCGGGATTTCCATGGCGCGCGCGTCGATGCCGCCACTCATGGTGCGGCCGCCGCCGCCGGTGGCATTGTTAAAGGCGCGGGCCGTGCGCGTAATCGAATCGAGCAGGATGAAAACGTCCTTGCCGGCCTCGACCAAACGCTTGGCGCGCTCGATCGCGAGCTGAGCGATGCGCGTGTGGCTCTTGATGTCGCTGTCATTGGAACTGGCCATGATCTCCGCCTGCGGACAGGAGCGCCGGAAATCGGTCACTTCCTCGGGGCGTTCGTCGACGAGGAGAATAATCAGTTTCATCTCCGGATGATTCTTGACCACGGCGTCGGCGATGTGATGGAGCAGGGTCGTCTTGCCGGTGCGCGGAGGCGCCACGATCAAGCCGCGCTGTCCCATTCCGAGCGGCGTCATCAAATCCATGATCCGGGTGGTGTAACGGTCGGGCACGGTTTCGAGCTTGATCCGCCGGTTTGGATTGATGGTCGTTAATTCTTCGAACGGCCGCAGGCCCTGGTACTTGGTCGGCTCGTCCTCGTTGATCTTGTTCAAACGAACCAGTTGCGGTCCGCGATTTCCGCGACGGGTCTCGCCATAAATCCACATCCCGTCGCGCAATCCGAAACGACGCACGATCTCCGGCGTCACGAAGATATCGTTCGGGGTCTGGACAAAATTGCGTTTCGAGTCGCGCAGGAAACCGAAACCTTTGCCCGAAATTTCGATGATACCGTCGCCAAATTCGGGCTCGCGCTCGAGCTCTCCGTTTTGAGTCCCGGCCGGTTGATCCTGGTCGGAACGCTGAGGGTAATCACGCTGGCCTCCTTCGGCGCCCTCCTGGTTTCCCCCGCTTCTATTGGGTTCCGGCTCGATGCGGTCTGCCGGCCCATTAAGATCGCCGCGCTGCTCTGCCGGGCCGCGTCCGCGCGGACCGTCATGCCGCCGGGGAAATCGCCTGCGTGGGCGCCGTGGACGTTCCGCGGCCGCGTTCGTATCCAGCGGTCGCTGGTTATCAGTTTCTTCGCTCATAAATTACAGAGGTGATCTCAGCGCTGCCTAAGCAGCGGGCTGCTCAAGTCGCAGCAGCATTTTTCTAAGCCGGCAATTTCGCCAGCAACTCGTC
>JBEEHO010000140.1:0-20218 GCA_041167425.1 Verrucomicrobiota bacterium
GCCGAAGTGGAACGACAGGTCATCTCTGAAATTGTTCGCGGCGTGATGACGACGACCAACCTCGATGAATTACTCAACCTCGCCTATCGCTCCATCGGCAAGTTCCTCTATGCGGAGAATTGCTTCGTCGCGCTCCACGACCTTCCAACCGACCTGGTGCATTTCGACTTTTGGGTCGATAAACTTGATCCGGCGCCGCCGCCGCAACCGGTCGGCGAAGGCCATACCCGAACCAGCTACGTGCTGCGCACCGGTCAGCCCCTGCTCCTGACCGACGCGCTCAAGGCTCGACTGTTCGAGCAAGGCGAGGTCAAGCAAAGCGGGTCGGATTCTGCCTCCTGGCTCGGTGTGCCACTGCGAACGCCGACCCGGACCCTCGGCGTCCTGGCCGTGCAGCACTACGAAGAAAAGAACGCCTACAGCCAGCGCGACCTGGAGTTCCTTTCCGCCGTGGGAGATCATATCGCTCTCGCCATCGAACGGAAGCAGGCCGAGGAAACCCTCCTGCGCAGTGAAGCGCGGTTGGCGGAAGCGCAACGAGTAGCCCGCGTGGGAAGCTGGGAATGGGATTTGACGACCGAGAAACTGACCTGGTCCGACGAAGAATTCCGGCTGCTCGGATTTTCTCCCGGCGAATTCGAACCTACCTACGAGCATTATCTCGCGTCTGTTCACCCCGAGGAACGCGATGAAATCGTGAATTTCGCTGATGCGAGTTTGAGTCCCCGGGAGCCCGCCGGATCCGATACCCGCATCGTTTGGCCGGATGGCCAGGTGCGCATACTTCACAACTGCGAAAACACCCTCGCGGACGAAACCGGCAAGATCGTCCGGCTTTTCGGCACCTCGCAGGATGTCACTGAGCTGCGTCAAAAAGAGAAAGAGCTCCAGCTCGCGAAATCCGCAGCCGAAGCGGCCAGCCGGGCGAAGAGCGAATTTCTCGCGAATATGAGCCACGAAATTCGCACGCCCATGAATGGGATCATCGGGATGACCGACCTGACGCTCGACACCAGGCTGAATCGCGAGCAACGGGAATACCTTGGGATGGTGAAGAGTTCCGCTCACTCGCTCCTCAGCCTGATCAACGACATTCTCGATTTCTCGAAAATAGAAGCGGGCAAGCTGGAACTGGAATCGATCGATTTCAGCCTGCGCGACTGCATTGCCGGGATGATCAAGCCTCTCGGGGTCCGGGCGGACCAAAAAGGGCTCGAGCTGGTGGCCGACATTCGCGCCGATGTACCCGATCATCTCGTGGGTGATCCGATGCGTCTCCGCCAGATCCTCATTAACCTCACCGATAACGCGATCAAATTCACCGAGCACGGCGAAGTGGTCGTGAAGATCGTCAACCAGGCTGCGTCGAATGGCGAGAGTCATCTCCAGTTCTCCGTCTGCGACTCGGGCATCGGGATCCCGGCGGAAAAACAGGGCGCTATTTTCGAGGCGTTCGCGCAGGCGGACGGATCGACCACCCGCAATTACGGCGGCACCGGCCTCGGGCTTTCGATTGCCTCACAGCTCATCCGCAAAATGCGCGGCCGGATTTGGATTGAGAGCAAAGTCGGCGAGGGCACTACCTTTCATTTCACCGCCCGGCTCGGTGTGCGCCATACGCCGTCTCCCGCGATGCAGCGCGCCGATCCCGGCGATCTCGAGGGTTTGCGCACCCTCGTGGTGGACGATAGCGCGGTGAACCGCCGCCTCCTTCAGGACATGCTGAGCAACTGGCGAATGCGTCCGACCGTTGTGGAATCCGGGGCCCGCGCGATGGAGGAAATGGTCCGTGCGACAAAGGCGAACGCCGGATATCAACTCGTGCTGGTCGATGCCTTGATGCCGGAGATGGACGGATTCGCCCTGGCGGAAAAAATTCAGCAAGAGCCCGCGCTCTCCGGCGCAACGTTAATGATGCTCTCCTCGGCCATGCCTGGCGGAACCGCAGAGCGATGCGGCGAACTGGGCATCGCGGGATTGCTGACGAAGCCGGTCACCCAATCGGATTTGCTCGACGCCATTCTGCTCGCGATCAACGGCAACGGCCAGGCGACAGAAACCGATCGCGCGGACCGCTTCGACGAATGCGCACCGAAAGGATCTTCTCTTCGAATTCTGCTCGCGGAAGACAATGTGATTAATCGCGCCGTGGCCACGGGCATCCTGGAAAAGCAGGGGCATTCGCTCGTGCACGCCGGCAATGGCCGCGAAGTGCTTCGCGCTTTTCGCGATGAGACCTTCGATCTGATCTTGATGGACGTGCAAATGCCGGAAATGGATGGGTTCGAAACCACGCGGCACATTCGCGAAATGGAAGCGAACACGGACCGCCACCTGCCGATCGTCGCGATGACCGCGCACGCCATGGCGGGCGACCGCGAACGCTGCCTGGCGGGCGGGATGGATGATTACGTCGCGAAACCGATTCGAAAAGACGACCTTCTCCGAGTGCTGGCGCCTTATTGCGGCACCGCCGCCACAATCGTTCCCAAATCGATCGCAGAGCCGCCTTCCGGCACGAACGGGTCCGCGCCCTCCCTCTTTACCCGCGAAGAATTGCTCGCGGAATGCGATGACGACGAGGAATTGATCGGAAGAGTGATCGCGCTTTTCAACGAAAACACTCCGCAAATCCTGGATGCCATTCGTGAATCAATCGCGCAGCGCGATGGTGCGGCGCTCGCTCGGAGCGCACATAAGTTGTTGAGTTCGATTGGAGCCTTCGGCGCAAAAAACGCGCTTGCTCTTTCCGTGCGTCTTGAAGAATGCGGTCAACGCAACGACTTTGCCGGAGCGCAGGAAAGGCTGGCCGACCTTGAACGAGAAATTAATAAAATTTACGCTACCCTCGCTGATTTCGCCCGCGCCGCGGCCTGACCAACTCCAATCCCCCCTCGGCGGTGGTTCGAAGACGTCGATTTTGGTCGCAGAGGACGATCCCATCTCCTCCGAGCTGATTTGCACGCGGCTGACGAAGTGGGGTTACGGCGTGGTCGCAACCAAAGACGGCGAAGAGGCCATGATGATCTTGCGCGGCAGAGACGCGCCCTCGCTGGCGGTTCTCGATTGGATGATGCCGGGACTTGATGGACTCGAAATTTGCCGGCGGGTCCGCGAGACGAAGAAACTGGTTTACATCATTCTTCTGACGGCGCGCGGTGGGAAAGAGAATGTGATCGAAGGTCTGCGCGCCGGCGCGGACGACTACCTGATCAAGCCATTTGATAAGGATGAATTGCACGCGCGCATTCTGGTAGGCTTGCGGGTGATGAAGTTGCAGGAAGCCCTGGTTCACCGCGTGGAGGAGCTCGAGGCCGCGGCTCACGAGATCAGGTCTTTGAAATTACAGATTCCTCTTTGACCCCGGGGCGCCGAGGAGTGGCCCAGAGATGAAGCTTTTTTCGGCGGGGCGCCGAACTCCACACGCGCGACGCGCGCGCTACCCAGATTCGAGATCGGTAAACCCACGCCGTGCGAAGGCGTGACAGTGGCCGGGAGGGACTGATAGCGTGCGCGCAATGGAAGTGGATTGGGCATCACTGAGCGACGCGGATCTTCTCGAACGCCGCATTTCCAAGCTCGGCTTGCGGCTGGAAGGCACGGCGCTCGAACCGCTGATCCGCCAGCTTCACGATGAGCTTTCGGCGCACGGCCTGGTCTTTCATCCGCCGTGTCACATCGGCGATGAATGGTTCGTGCCGGTCGGCATCCCGGCGATCTTCGTGCCGTTTTTTCTCGTGCACGACCGGCTCCGCGCGCTGGAGCGGACGATGATGCTCGAAGTCGAAGGCGGGACGCGGGAGTGGTTCATGAAACTGATCCGGCATGAAGCGGCGCACGCCTACAGTTATGCCTACAAACTGCCGCGAAAGAAGAAGTGGCAGGAAATGTTCGGCCACACGTCGCGCGATCAGACCCCGGATATTTATCATCCACAACCGTTCAGCCGCAGCTACGTGGTGAATCTCGACGATTGGTATGCGCAGAGTCATCCGGACGAAGATTTCGCGGAGACGTTCGCGGTCTGGCTTACACCCGGACTCGATTGGCGGAAGCGTTACGCCGGCTGGAAGGCGCTGCAAAAACTCGAATACGTCGATGAGCTGATGCGCTCGCTCGCGGGAAAGCCGCCGATCCATTCGCCGGAATATCGCCCCGCCGATTACGATTGCCTGAACCTCAAGCTCAAGACCTACTACGCCCGCAAACGAAAGCTCTACGAGGACACCTATCCCGATTTTTACGACGCGGATTTGCGCGAACTCTTCGCCGCGCCGTCCGGAATCAAGGCGAGCAGTTATCTTCGGCTGCGGCGGAGGCGGCTGATGAACTCCGTGTGCCAGTGGACGAATGAGAAAAAATTCCGGGTGAACAAACTGCTGGCCAGACTGATCGACCGCTGCGACCAGCTCGAGCTCCACGTGCTCAACGACGATCCACAACAGGATTTTCGCGTCTCCTCTTTCATCACGACGCTGGTGATGAACTATCTCTTCACCGGCAAATTCAAGCGCACCAAATAACGTGAAAAGAAAACTCAAAGTCCTCGCCCTTTTCGACGCGATCCGTCCCACGAAGATCGACCAGGACCTCAGCGTTGAAATGAAGACGGAGGATTGGAAAACGGAGGCGAACGTCATGGCCGCGCTCGGCGCCCTCGGCTACACGGCCGAGCATGTCGCCCTCTTCGACGATCTCGATCTGCTCCGGCAAAAAATCGAGAACTTCGCGCCCGACGCCATTTTTAATCTCGCCGACCAATTCAAAAATAATCGCGGGTTCGACCAGAACATCGTTTCTCTTCTCGAAATGCAGGGCGTGCCTTTTACCGGCTGCGGCGCGACCGGTCTCGTCCTTTGCAAGCACAAGGGCATCTCGAAAAAGATCCTCGGCTATCATCACATCCACGTGCCGAACTTCGTGGTCATCCCGCGGGGCCAGCGCATCGCCCGGCTGAAGCGGCCGAAGTTTCCCCTTCTGGTGAAGCCGGTGAAAGAAGAGGCGTCCTACGGGATTTCGCAGGCATCGTTCGTCGAAAGCGACGACCAATTCCGCGAGCGGGTCGCTTTCATTCACGAGAAACACGATGCCGACGTGATCGCGGAGGAATACATCGAGGGCCGCGAACTCTACGTCAGCTTGATGGGTAATCTCCGGCCCCGCGTCTTTCCGATCCGCGAACTAGTCTTCCGCGAAGTGCCGCCGAACGAGCCGAAAATTGCGACCTATCGGGCGAAGTGGGATGAGGAGTATCGCAAACGCTGGGGGTTGCAGAATCAGTTCGCGGAGCTTGAGCCGGCGCTGGTCGCGCACATCGAGCAGACGTGCCGACGCATCTACAGTCTGCTCACGATCGAGGGCTACGCGCGGATCGACCTTCGGCTCACGGCGGCGAACGAAGTCTATTTCATCGAGGCGAACCCAAATCCGATTTTGGCCGAGGACGAGGACTTCGCGCAATCAGCGGCCAGGGCGGGTCTGTCCTATCCGCAATTGATCGACCGGATCGTCCGGCACGGGATGAAGACGGTGCGCGGGTAAGGAAGCGAGAACATCGAACGTCCGCGCTTTTCTTGAGCGATTTGGAGTCAAACGCTGCTACCAGCCGGCGGCCGGCGTCGGCGTCGGATTCGAACTATTCGAACGATCCACGGTTTCGCCTTGGTCCCCATGCCGGTGCCGATGTTTATGTTCACGAGGCGTATCGTCGGCGGCGTCGTTGGCGCAGGCGTTAATAAAAAAGGAGCAGCCGAGGAAAAGCAGGACCAGTTGGCCCTTCCTGAACCAGATGCAGCGATGGCCATGGCCGTTCTCGTTGACTGAAAGTTCCGATCGCACCAATGGCGAATCGCCGCGGAGCACCGAGCCATGATCGCATTCATACATATGTCATTCGCCCTCCGTGAATGGCCGATCCTTTACGGAACTCCGGCCTTACCGAAATAGAAGACCACCGGCCACCGGTGTTGGTTACGGAAATTTTCCTGGTCTCCGCGGAACGGCGGGAAAACCGGTTTTCCGAAGAAGTTTATCGTCGCGCGGTCTCCGCGACCTGTTCAGGAGACTTCGTCGCGGTATGAAACCCTTTTACGAGCGGAAGATGAAGTAGATGCTATCGCCCGCAATCCGAGATGCGACTTCGATTGACTGGTCGCGCGCCGCTGGTTCCAATGAGAAATGCCCCTGGCCTTTAGTGCGAGCATCGCGGCGCCGAACTGGCTGATCATGCTGCCGTTCGGAATTCTGTTGCTGGCCATCGCGTTCGGTCCGTTGATCGCGCAACACCATTGGGAACGTCATTACCACAAGCTTTGCCTCGCGCTCGCCGGCGTGGTTTGCCTTTATCATCTCTTCGTCGTTCGGGAAGCGGCGCGCGTCGCGCGTGCGGGAATCGACTACACCATTTTCCTCATCGTGGTGGGTTCGTTCTTCGTCGTATCGGGCGGGATTCATCTTCGAGCGAAAGGACCGAGCGGTCCCGCGAGGAACACGCTGTTCCTTCTCACCGGCGCGGTCCTGGCGAATCTGATCGGAACGATCGGCGCCTCGATGCTGCTCATCCGGCCGTGGATCACGATGAACCGAAGCCGCATCGCGCCCATGCATATCGCTTTCTTCATCTTTCTCGTGAGCAATATCGGCGGCGCGCTTTTGCCGGTGGGGCCTCCGCTTTTCCTCGGTCTTCTGAAAGGCGTGCCGTTCTGGTGGACCTTGCAACATTGCTGGCGCCCATGGCTGGTAACGGTGGGATTGGTTCTGGCGGTCTTCTTCGTTCTCGATCGCATCCGCTTTCGCACGTCGACTGAAAGCGAGGAACGCGATCTGACGAAATGGGGCTGCGACGGCGCGCGCAATTTCATTTTCCTCTTCGTGCTTTTGGGCGCGCTCGTGGCCGCGCCGGCTGGCTGGCGCGAACCGCTCATGGTTTTGACCGCGCTCGGATCTTATCTTGGAACGCCGAACCGAGTTCGCGAGTCGAACGGTTTTAGTTTTGCGCCGCTCAAGGAAGTTGGCTGGCTCTTCCTCGGCATTTTCGGAACGATGATTCCGGTCCTGGAATACATGGAGCAATCGGCCGGCAAACTGGGATTGAATTCCGATCGCGCGTTTTATTGGGCGAGCGGCTTGCTCTCGGCCTTGCTGGATAACGCGCCGACTTATCTCGCGTTCTTCGCCGCCGCTCTCGGACTTCACGGTCTGGACATCAACGACTCGTCGCACATCGCCCGTTTCCTTTCCGAAGGCGGAGGCGCATTAGTCGCGATTTCCTTGGGCGCCAGTTTCTTTGGAGCGCTCACTTACATCGGCAACGCGCCGAACCTTCTCGTCAAAACGATCGCCGAACATGCACGCGTCCCGACGCCGACATTCGTGAGTTACACCTGGAAGTTTGCGCTTCCGGTTCTCATCCCAATTTTCGCACTGATTTCGATCGCATTTTTCTCGCGCTGATACGGCTGGCTCTTCTTTTCTATTTCAACGAATCCAAGAATGCGATGAGTGCCTGAACCTCGGGTTCGGAGAGCTTTTGATTGAAGCGAGGCATCTCGCCTTTGATTCCATTGTTGATGAGTGCGCTGAGACGCGCATCCGTTTTGCGCAAGCCATGCAGATCGGGCCCCTCGTCGCCGCGGGCGTCGTCACCGTGACAATGCGCGCAGTTCATCAAGAACAAATGCTGCCCCTGTGCGACGAGCGGAGTCGGCGGCGAATTTGTTGAAGTGAGAGCGGATTGGAGCACAGATCTTTTTTGCATGTAATCGGCGAGCGCGAGGGTGCCGCCCAGGATGCAAACTGCGATCGCGCCAGCGCAAAGCGCCGCTTTCGCCGCCCCGGGAACTCTCATTTACCCGCGAGAGCTAACTCGCCACCCCAATAGCCCGCGGCAAAAACGAGAGCCGAGACGGCGACCATTCCCAAGAGGTAAATTCCGAACGCGCGTGATGAAGCTCGCTCCCGCATGATCAAGCGCCAGATAACGAGAGCGATTGAAATTCCGAAGACAGGCCAGACAAAAATGTGGTGACGAAGAAGTGAGCCGCTGCCGAACGTGCGCCAGTTGCTGATCAGCAAACCAGACGCGACGGCGACAAAGGTAAAGCTAACTCCAATGAAGGCAGCACAGAACCCGGCGAAGTGCAGGCCGCGGCGTGCGGATCGATCCGGCCAATAGAGGCCGAGCGCGTCGAACAGCACCGACACGAACAACAGGACGATCGGAAAATGCGTGCTCCCGCCATGAAGGCGCAACCAGAACTCTTTGCCCATTGCTTGGACTTGGAGGCTTAGCCGAGAGCCGCATCAACCACGGCGAGCGAATGTTTGCTTTCGGTGTAAGTCACATCAGTGATGCCAAGCACGCTTCGCAATTTTCCAGCGTCCACTTTCATCGGACCGGGCTTCGGCGCCGATCCGGGCGCGGGCTGCGGAAACGCGGTCGACATCGCGGTGTGAAAATTGAGGTTGCCCTCGGTCTTTTTCATCACCTGGTGGATGTGCCCGTTGAGCACCGTGACTGACCCGAAACGTTTTAAGAGCGCGAGAGCACGCGCTCCATCCTCCGTCCCCCAACCCCATTGCGGATAGACTTCCCAAAGCGGGACGTGCGCGAAGACGACGACTGGTGTGTTATCGGTAACAGCTTTCAGGTCGTCCGCTACCCATGCGAGCTGATCCTCGCCGAGCACCCCGAGCCCGCCTTCGCGAATGTGCAGGACGTTATTCAGGCCAACGAAGTGCGTCCCCTTGTGATCGAAGCTAAACCAGCCGTCGCCTTTTGTTTCTTTGCCGAATCGTTCGAGATATTGTTTGCCGTTGTCGTTCAGGACATCGTGCTCGCCGGGAACGTAAAAGATGCGGCCGGTTTTACAGTCCTTCAGGATCTGGTCGAGCGTGTCGAATTCTTCGGCTTCCGAGAGATGGGAAAGATCGCCCGTGTGCAGAACGAAATCCGGTGGCGCCGGCAACGCGTTGATCTTGGCCACCGCTTCTTTTAGGGTGCCGAGCACGTCTTTGTTGGCCTCCTTGTTGAAACCAATGTGGCTATCGCTGATTTGGACGAAGGTGAAATCAGCGCCGACCTGCGCAGCTTGCGCTGTCCTCGGCAGAAGAATTCTCGAAGCCACGAGGCCGCCGCTCGCAGCCCAGAGCATTCCCGTTCCAGCCCAGGCCATGCATTTGAGAAAGCCGCGCCGGTCAACGCCATCATCGTTGTGATTGTGGGTAAGGTAGTCGTTATGCATAAATGTTTTGTCTCGACTTTCCTGACTGCGCGGCGGTGGCGTTTATTCCCCCGCGAAAATAAATTTCGAGGGCGGGAATAAAATCGCGCCTTCACTGGTCTGGACTATTTTGAACCGGATCAACCCACGCCCGGTGGAAAACGAAACCACGGACTTTGAGAAAACGATTTTGCCGCATTTCGATGCGGCCTATAACCTCGCGCGCTGGCTCACCGGCAACGAGCACGATGCCCGCGACATGGTCCAGGAATCCTGTTTGCGTGCTTTCAAATTCTTCGGCGGTTTTCGCGGAGGCGACGCCCGGTCATGGCTGCTCACCATTGTCCGCAATACCGTCTACTCATGGCTCCAGCGGCGCCAAAAGGGGGAGCATGTCTTTCAGCCAGAAGAGGAGATGGAAAAGTTCGAGGACGTTTCCGTTAATCCCGACCAGATATTCGCCCGCAGTGCCAGCATCGAAGCGGTGCGCGCCGCGATCGGACAACTGCCACCAGAGTTTCGGGAAGCCATCGTCTTGCGCGAGATGGAGAATTATTCCTACAAGGAGATCGCCGACATCACTGCCGTGCGAATTGGCACCGTCATGTCGCGACTGGCGCGTGGCCGCCAGCAATTGCACCGCATTCTCAGTCAAAACGAAGAAAGTTCGGGAGGAATCACTTCATGAATTGCGATGAGGCCCGGCGGTTAATCGCAGCCTACAGCGACGGCGAGCTGGATCTTCTTCGGAACCTCGAAGTTGAACAACATTTGCGCGGCTGCGACTCATGCGCTTCAACTCGCGAGAACTTGCGCGCGCTTCAAGAGGCCGCGCACTCGGCCTATTTTCGAGCGCCCGACGATCTAAAGGCGAGCGTTCTGGCGGCCGTCCGTGAATCTGATCCCCTCCGGCAAAGCGTCGCCGGTCGCCGCGATTCGCGTCCTTGGCTCACTGCCGGCCTGGCTCTGGCGGCCGCAGTTCTCCTGGGATTTTTCCTGGCACAAGTTCTGGTTCGTAATTCGAGGGAGCAGACTTTGCTGGCCGAACTAACCGACAGCCACGTCCGTTCGCTCATCGGCACGCATCTCACGGACGTGATTTCTTCGGATCAACACACCGTGCGTCCCTGGTTTGAAGGCAAACTGGATTTCGCGCCGCCCGTCGCGGACCTTTCGGGTCAGGGCTTCCCGCTGGTGGGCGGGCGGGCCGAATATATCGATGGGCGCTCGGTGGCGGCGCTGGTTTACGAGCGGCGCAAACATTTCATCAATCTGTTCGTCTGGCCAGCCGGGGCGGGTAGCCAGGAGGTGAAAGGAGAAAAACCGCAGCGTGGTTATAACATCGTTCGTTGGCGCGCATCCGGGATGCGCTATTGGGCCGTTTCAGAGATCGCCGAAGAGGACCTGCAAAAATTTGCGGCCGCGTTCTCCGAGGCGACCACTTCTCCGCGTTGAGACAGAGTCTCCATTCTTGACGCTCTCGCCCTAACGAGCCAATACTCGCCGCCTAACAAGGAGAAACCTATGCCACATCTCGATACGGGGAATACCGCGTTCATGCTTTTGTGCGCGAGTCTGGTGATGCTGATGACACCGGGGCTCGCATTTTTTTATGGCGGGCTGGTCGGCCGAAAGAACGTGCTCGCCATCATGATGCAGAGCTTCGTCTCGATGGGCTGGACCACGGTCCTGTGGTGGGCTTTCGGGTTCTCGCTCTGCTTTTCCGGCGACCAGAAAAGCGGCACCGATTTCTTTGGCATCGTCGGCAACCTGAACTGGGCAGGCCTGCGCGGCATCACGCTGGCCACACCTTCGCCTAACGAGACCATCCCCATGCTCGTCTTTTGCGCCTACCAGATGATGTTCGCGATCATCACTCCGGCGCTGATTACGGGCGCATTCACCAACCGGATCACCTTCAAAGCTTACATGCTCTTTTTAACGGCGTGGCTGATTCTGGTTTACTTCCCGTTCGTCCACATGGTGTGGGGCGGCGGCATTCTGGCGCAGTGGGGCGTAAAGGATTTTGCCGGCGGAATCGTGGTGCACAATATCGCGGGCATCGCCGCCCTCGCTTCCATTCTCTACGTGGGCAAACGCAAGGTGGTGGATCGCGGGCCGCACAGCATCCCGCTCGTGGCGCTCGGCACGGGCTTGCTCTGGTTCGGTTGGTACGGGTTCAATGCCGGCTCCGAGTTCCGCGTCGATTCGATCACGGCGGTGGCGTTCATCAACACGGACATTTCCGCTTCGTTCGCGGCGATCGCATGGCTGCTGGTGGACTGGCGGGTTTCGAAAAAGCCGAAGTTCCTCGGCTTGCTCACCGGCGCGGTGGCCGGCCTGGCCACGATCACTCCGGCCGCGGGCTACGTGTCGCCGGCCACCGCCGCCATTATCGGAACCGTGGCGGGCGTCGTTTGCTATTACGCGTGCGCGTTGAAGAACAAACTCGGATGGGATGACGCCCTCGATGTGTGGGGCGTGCATGGCGTGGGCGGTCTTCTCGGCATCATTCTCCTCGGCGTGTTCGCCTCGACCGCATGGAATCCCGCGGCTAACGGCGGCGTGAACGGATTGCTCGCGGGCGATTCGAGCTTTTTTCTGAAACAACTTTGCGCCGGACTCTTTTCCTCCGTGTGGGCGTTCGCCTTTACGCTTGGGATGCTGTGGATCATCGACCGCATCACGATCGTGCGGGTGGAAGAGGCGCACGAAGAGCTTGGGCTCGATGAGGCGATCCACGGCGAGGCCGCCTATGTGGAGGTGGACGTGGCAGTCATCCGTCCGGGGCAACCGCTATGACCGTAGCGCTCGCGGCGTTGCCTTCCTGTTGATGCGCCGCGGATTCGGCAGCCGCTGAGCCGCACATAAATGTTTTGGGACCTGGCTGACTGCATTAGCGCGCGAGAAATAATGAAACGGATCGTTCTCCTCCTCAGCGCAACGATTCTGGTCAGTATCGCATCAGCAGGCGAACCGGCTGCGTCACCCGCGCCCGAGCCGCGCTTCAAGATTTCCGGCTTCTTCGATACCGGGATCACGTTCAATCCGGACAGCCCGCGAGATAATCAGAACTTCGGGCGGCTCTTCGACGACCGCGCGAACGAGCCGCTCCTCAATCAGGTGACGATCAATTTTGAGCGCGCGCTGGTGCCGCAGCCCGGCCGGTTCGATTGGGGTTTCAAGGTGCAGTTCATGTATGGCAGCGACGCGCGGTTCACTCACTCGTTAGGCCTCTTCGATCGCGCGGCGCACCAGATCCTTCAGCCCGATTTGGTCGAAGCGTATCTCAACCTGCACTTTCCGGTGTTCACCGAAGGGGGGTTGGATTTGAAGCTGGGCAAATTCGTCACGCTCGAAGGCGCGGAAACGATCGATCCCCGCACCAATCCCTTTTATTCGCACACTTACATTTTCAATTTCGGCATCCCCTTCAATCATACGGGCGCGCTGTTTACGCTTTACGCGACCAGGTGGCTGAACCTGGTGGCCGGCGTAACCCGCGGCGTGAACACCAGTATCGACGACAATAACGATGCGGCGGCGTTCCATGGCGGGATTGGGCTGCATCTCAATGAAGAGAAGTTTGTCGTCTCCGCGGCGACACACATTGGCCCCGAAACGCCACGCAACGACAGGGATCTTCGTTATCTCAATACGATCACCGCGACGTGGAAGATCACCGGCAAACTCACTTCCATCACCGATCTCAACTACACCCACGATGACGGCGCGGATGCCAGCGCGTATGGCGTGGCGCAATATTTGTCGTACGCGTTCAACGAAAAAATCGCGGCCAAGATTCGCGGCGAACTCTGGCGCGATGATAAAGGCTTTTATGTCGCGCAGTTTGCCGATCCGCGGGATCCGTTCCGGGGCCTCGCCGGTGAACCGATAACCGATCCGCGCACGGTCGGCGGCGGCCGGACCACTTATGGCGCCCTCACGATCGGTCTCGACCTTAAACCTCCCGTTCCAAAACCGCTCACCGGCCTGGTCATTCGCCCCGAGCTGCGCGTCGATCATTCCTTCAGCGATACGCGGCCCTTCAACGACTCCGGCGACGACACCATGTTTACCGCAGCGCTCGACGTTATCGTCACTTTTTAGCGGTAGCGGCGCCTCGGGCGAAAGCGCGCGACAGCAGCGTCAATTCAAACGATCGCCCCGGAATGCCAAAAAAATCGTCCAACAATCCCGGCCATTTCCTCTCAAGAAAGAACTTGCCCGTAGCTAAGCCCACGATGGAAAGTGCACGCCAGCGCGATGGCTGATCTAATTCTCACTGAGACCACCGCGCATCGGCCACGCAATGTCGACTGGAAACGGGCGGCCGCGCTGCTCTACGGGGATTGGGGCACGAGCAAGGCCTACGTCATCGGCCTCGCCTTCGTCGCAGCGGGCTTTGCTTCGCTGCCGATTATCCTGGCGGTCTGCGCGTTGACCGGCCTGGTGGCAATTAATTATGCCGTCATTTGCCGATACTATCCCGATGGAGGCGGGGTTTATTCGGCGGCGAAATCGCAGGGACGATTGCTCGCGGTCGTGGGTGCGCTTCTCCTCGTAGCCGATCTCACGGTGACAGCAGCGTTGAGCGGATGGTCCGCGCTCACTTACGTCCTCTCCGGAGCGGAGCACATCACATTGCTCAAGTTCGTGAAGGACCATGTCGCGATCACCACGATCGTGGTGCTGTTCTTCCTCGGCTTCATCAACTGGTTTGGCCCCAAGCATTCCGGCAGCCTCGCGGTCGCGCTCGCTTTGCCGACCGTCGTCATCGTTTTCATTCTCATCGGGCTGGCCGCCCCGCATCTGACGACGCATTTCCTCGAGCCGCGCCACGAGAGCCTGAGCAAGATCTGGGTGCAATTCGTCGGCGTGATCCTGGCGCTTTCCGGCGTAGAAGCGATCGCCAACCTGACGGGGGTGATGAAGCTCGACCGGGGTTCCACGCCCGGCAAACCCTCGGTGCGTCGCGAATCGCTCAAGGCAATCCTGCCCGTAGCCATCGAGGTGGTGGTGGGCACGGCGTTGCTGGGCTGGGCCATGCTTTCCCTGCCGCAGGTCATGATCAAGACCATGGGCCCGCTGAGTCGCAATGAAATCACGACGGTGCTGGTGCAACGAAACGAGGACATGCTGCGCTTCATCGGCGAACAATTTGGCAGCGCCACTTTCGGTGCATCGTTCGGAATCATTTTCGGTTGGGTCGTCGGCGTCGTGTTTCTACTCCTGCTCTTGAGCGCCGCAAACACGGCGATCGTCGCCATGGTGGGCCTGCTCTACATGACCGCACGCGACGGCGAAATGCCGCGGCAATTCAAGGTGCTGAACAAGCATGGCGTGCCTCTTTATCCGCTGGCGATCGCGGTGGGGCTCCCTTGCGTTGTCTTGCTCGCGGCCACGAGCTTCGAATCATTAGCAGGGCTTTACGCCATCGGCGTGGTCGGAGCCATTACCGTGAATCTCGGGTCGTGCATGCTTAATCGGTCCATCGGTTTCACCTGGTACGATCGCGTCCTTTTCGGTCTGACCTTTGCAATATTGTTATTGGTGGAGCTAACCCTCGCTCACACCAAGCCGGACGCGCTCTTCTTCGTGATGTGCATCCTCGGAGTTGGTTTGGTCCTGCGTGCCTATACGCAAAAACGGCAGGGATTGACCACGATGACCGTGAGTCATCAGGTGGCGGCGATGGTGTCTCCCGATCTGGTGGCGAGTCTGAAACCACGGCTCGACGAAGGTCAGAAGATCATGGTGGCGGCGCGCGGGGTTACTCCGGCGCTCGCCTTCGCGCTGGAGGAGGCGCAATTGCGAAAGGCCACACTCTGCGTGCTCTACGTGAAGGAGATTTCCGTCTATTTCACCGGCGGTCCCACCAACGTTGGCCGCGCCAAATGGCAGGATGATCCCCAAGCCAATGCCATCATGTCGCTGACCATGAAGCTCGGCGAGGAGCGCGATATCGCCGTCCAACCAGTCTATGCGGTGAGTGAAGATGCCGCTTCGACCATTCTCGACCTCTCCGCCACGCTCGGGGTCGATTATCTCATTATCGGCGCATCGCAACGCACCGCGATGGCGAAGCTCCTCGGCGGCAGCATCGTGACCAGCGTGGCGCAGCAATTACCCGACACGATTCGGCTCGTCATCTTCGGTTAGCCCGATACGCTCGTCCTTTCCTCTTCGGAGGGACCTGCCTTGAGCGCACCCAGCCAAATCGACGATTGCCTGGAGCTGATGGAAAAGCTGATTGGGTATCGCTACCAAAAGGCGTTGCACCACCAGCTCATGAAAGCGGCCGATCATTCGATGCTCGGGATCGATGTGCTTGTCCTGGTCTACCACTTCGCCAGGATTTCCGAGGGCGCGATTCTCGAAATCGGTTCCTTTGTCGGCGGAGCCACCCTCGCCGCGGGGTTAGGTGCGCGCGATTCGGGGCGGCTGCGGAAGTTCATCAGCATCGAACCGGGCGGCCGGCTTAACGATCACCGAATGGCGACGAAAGACATTTTCAAAGACCTCAAAAAAAATCTCGCGCGCGCGGGCTTGCTCGAAGCCGTGACCCTGATCAACGGATCCTCTTTCGAAGAGAGAACGATCACGGCCGTGCGGGAGATGACGAGGCCAGGAGAAGTCGGTCTGTTTATCTTCGATGCGGACGCGAATGTGCGCCGGGACATTGACTCCTACAGCGACCGTTTCGCACAAGGTTGCTGGATAGTGATCGACGACTATTTCAGCGCGACCGAAAAGGGAGGTCCGACCCGAATTCAAGTAGACAATCTGGTCGCGACGGGGCGCCTGGAGCCCATGGGCTTTTACGGCTGGGGAACCTGGATCGGACGCTGGCTCGGATGCGCCATAATTTTTTTCGAGCTGCAAGTGGCATCCACGGAGTCCTTTATGAACTGGTCCTGCGCTCTCTTCTTTGACATCTGACGGCGCAATGGGATGTTCCCGTCGCGTTAAGTTTGTTCAGGCCAGCTTTAGTAGAAGGCGCCTGGCAATCTTCCGCGGTTAATAGCCTATCGTTTAGTTTTCAGCTAAAAATAATTTCCCGGCATTTCGCCGGACCCGAAGCTCTTCGAGGAGCTTCTTCCACCGCTGTCTGGCATGGCATCCATGCTGCAGCCTGCCAATTTTTGCAGTGCTCGAACTCTGCCTCCCAATATATGAAACCTAACTCCCAAATATCACGACAACCTGGCCGGTACGACGAGGAAAGTTCTCCGTCGCGTCTTCGTTCAACGTGTTCGCCGATCGATTGCCATTTTCACGCTCCCGCTAGCGAGTTGCAATCGGGTCGCGCTCGCAGCAGTAGCCAAAAACTGGCCCGGCCAGTTTTCGCTCCTGGCTTCCGCGACCTCAGCAACAAGTTTCTCGGCGCGGAAACGACCTTCAACTACGTGGCCGAAGTTTTATTCTTTGCCATTATCGTCGGCGTCTCGGCCTGGCCGATCGTTTCGATGATTCAGGCCCTGGCGGGTTTAGTGAAGTAACGGTCCGCCACTTCTTTCGATTCATTTTCGTGGATCGCGCGTTTTGCCGCGCGATCCACCGAAAACGAACGCTTCACAATGTGATGCGGGCAAATTAGTTTGCGCCCATGCATCATCCATTGCTGTCGTTTACCAAGACGATGTCGCTGCTTCTCGCCTCCGCGGCGCTGGCGCTGGCCGCTCCGTCTCCGATCCAGGAGCGCGCGGATCGTTTCCTCGCGCTCGCGAATGCCGGATATAAGGGCCTCTCCAAGGTCAACAGCGAAGCGCAATGGCTGGCCGTGACTGACGTGACCCCGGCCCATGACGCTGCCTCTGAAACCGCGGGCAAGGCGGCCGCGGCTTTCAATGGTAATCCGGCCCTCATCAATGAAGCGCGCGATCTCCTTACCCATCGCACGGAGCTAACCGACCTCACGGTTCGCCAGCTAAACCAACTCCTGCTCAATGCCGCTGAAGGGCCCATGACAAATCCATCGCTGGTGGCCGCGCGGGTGGAAGCCGAGACGAAACAAGCTTCGGACCTGAACAGCTTCGAGTTCAAGCTCAATGGCAAGCCGATCACCGCGAATCAAATCGACAACACTCTCGATAAAAGCGTGAACCTCGAGGAAAGGCGGAAGGTCTGGGAAGCTTCCAAGGAATCCGGCCCGGCTTTGAAAGCCGGCCTGATCAAACTGCGCGACCTGCGAAATGGTTGCGCCAAAGAGCTGGGGCATCATGACTACTTCGCGCTCCAGGTGGCGGCCTATGGCATGACAACCGAGGAAATGGTAAAGCTGCATGACGATTTCCTGGCGCAGCTTCGCCCTCTTTACCTTCAACTGCATACCTGGACGAAATACAAGCTGGCCGAGAAGTATCACCAGCCTGTCCCCAAGCGCATTCCAGCTCACTGGATCAATAACCGCTGGAGCCAGGAATGGGGTGGCCTGGTCGAAGCAGCTAACATCGACGATCGCTTTAAGGACCGAACGCCCGAATGGATCATCAAGACTGCGGAGCAGTTCTACACCGGCCTGGGCTTTGGCCCGCTGCCTGCGAGCTTCTGGGTCAAATCCGATTTGTATCCGGTCAAACCGGGCGACCCGCGGAAGAAGAACACCCATGCCTCGTGCTGGCATGTCGATCTCGAGAACGACATTCGCTCGCTTCAAAGCATCGAACCAAACTCGCGCTGGTTCTACACTGCGCATCACGAGCTGGGTCACGGCTACTACTTCATGGCGTACACGCGTCCGGAGGTTCCGGCTCTTCTGCGCACCGGAGCGAACCCTGGTTATCATGAAGGCATGGGCGAACTCATCGCGCTGGCCTCGAGCCAGGTGCCTTATCTGCAATCGCGCGGTATTCTCCCGGCTGATTTCAAGGCCGATGCCACCGCTTTCCTCCTCGATGACGCGTTGGCCCGTTCGCTTCCGTTCATGTTCTGGGCCTCGGGCACGATGACGCATTGGGAAGCCGATGTTTACTCGAAGAACCTTCCAGCCGAGCAATGGAACACGCGCTGGTGGCAATACGTCCGCGATCTCCAGGGCGTAGAACCGCCCAGCCCGCGCAGCGAAGAATGGTGCGACGCCGCGACTAAGACCCACATTAACGATACGCCCTGCTACTACCATAGCTATGCTTTTGCCACCGTGCTGAAGTTCCAGCTTCACGATTATATCGCGCGCAAAATCCTGCATCAGCCACCCCAGACCTGTAACTACGCCGATAACAAAGAAGTAGGCGCATTCCTGAAAAGCATCATGGAGAAAGGCGGCACAGAAGACTGGCGCAAAGTCTTGAAGGACGCCACTGGTGAAGAACTTTCTACCCGGGCGATGGTAGAATACTTCAAGCCGCTTCAGTCATGGCTCGAAGCTCAGAATAAGGGACGGCAGATTGGATGGGATTAACAGCCTGGCTTACCCGGCGGGTGTAACTAAATGAGCCGCTATCTCGTTACCTCAGCGCTTCCGTATATCAACGGGGTAAAGCACCTCGGCAATCTCGTCGGCTCGATGCTGCCGGCGGATGCCTACGCGCGGTTCCAGCGAGCGCGGGCAAAGGAAGTCCTGTTCATTTGCGCCACGGATGAGCACGGCACGCCGGCTGAGCTCGCCGCGCATGAAGCTGGACTGCCAATCGCGGATTACTGCGCGAAAATGCACACTTTGCAGAAGGAGCTCGGAGAACGCTTCGGACTTTCTTTCGACTCTTTCGGCCGGTCTCACTCTGCCCAGAACCACGAGATCACCCAGCATTTCTACCACCAGCTGGACCAAAACGGCTTTCTCGAGGAACGAGTAACACGCCAGGTTTATTCCATCGACGATGGACGCTTCCTGCCGGATCGCTATGTCGTCGGCACCTGCAAACATTGTGGGTACGATAGAGCCCGCGGAGATCAATGCGAGAACTGCACCCGCGTTCTCGACCCCACCGATTTGATCAACCCGCGCTCGGCCATTTCCGGATCGACGAACATCGAGACCCGTGACTCAAAGCATCTCTTTTTGAAGCAATCACTCATGGTTGGCCGCCTGCGGGAGTGGATCGACTCCAGGAAGGACTGGCCACTGCTTGTGACCTCGATCGCGCGAAAGTGGCTGGACGAAGGGTTGAACGACCGCAGCATAACCCGGGATCTCGGTTGGGGGATCCCGGTGGCTTACAAGGGAGAAGTGCGTCCTGGATTCGAGGGCAAGGTCTTCTATGTCTGGTTCGACGCTCCGATCGAGTATATCGGCGCGACCATGGAATGGGCGGATAGCACTAACAATGACTGGAAGCGCTGGTGGCGGGAGGATGAAGGCGCGACTGATGTTCATTACCTCCAGGTCATGGGCAAGGACAACGTTCCTTTCCATACCGTTGGCTTTCCGGTAACTCTGTTCGGTTCCCAGGAGCCATGGAAAGTAGTAGACTACATCAAGGGTCTGAACTGGATGAACTACTACGGAGGAAAATTTTCCACCTCCGGCAATCGTGGAATCTTCATGGACCAGGCGCTTGAGTTACTTCCGGCCGATTACTGGCGCTGGTACCTCCTGGCTAACGCACCTGAATCGGACGACTCTAATTTCACCTGGGAACATTTCCAGGCTACGGTGAACCACGATTTGGCCGATGTGCTGGGTAACTTCGTCAATCGGATTGCCAAATTCTGCACGGCCCGGTTTGAAGGCCGTGTCCCGGAGCAGGGTAACTATGGGTCTCTCGAAGATGAGACCACCGGCGCGCTGGAGCCAAAGCTGGGCAACCTCGCGCGGCTCCTGGAAGCTTTGGAATTTCGCAAGGCCGCCATTGAGTTGCGTTCGATGTGGGTAATCGGAAATGAATATCTGCAAAAAGGAGAGCCCTGGAAGCGAATCAAGACCGACCCGGTTGCGGCCGGAGTATCCATCCGCTACGCCCTCAATCTCGCCCTTGTCTTCGCGGCCCTGGCCCAGCCGTTCATCCCGGAGACAACCGGTAAGATCTTGCGGGCGCTGCGCAACACCGATGGCC
>JBEEHO010000141.1:0-14025 GCA_041167425.1 Verrucomicrobiota bacterium
GCGAACGGCATTCTTCATGTGCTCGCGCGCGACACAAAAACCGGCAGAGAACGAACGGTCGAGATCAACAGCGCCGTCGATGTCTCGGACGAAGCGGTGGAAGCGATGATTGCCGAGTCGCTCGATCACGCCTTCGACGACATGAGCGAGCGCGTCTGGACGGAAGCGAAATTGAAAGCGGAGGAAATGCTCGGCGCGGTGGACGCAGCTTTCGCTCGGGTGGGCGATTCGATTGATCCAACGGAGAAGACGATAATTCTGAGTGCCGCAGCGAACCTGCGTGAAGCCCTGGCGACAAATGACGCCAGAAAACTGCAGCGCGCCAATGCGGCCTTGGACGACGCGACGCAAGGACTCGCCGCCGCGATCGTGGAAAAAGCGATGCAGGCTACAACGTCAGGGAGTTGACGGGGGTGAAGGGGAAACCGTGGGAGACGGGGTTGCCGGAGCGACTGGAAGTGTTGCGCTCGCCTTCGCGATCGCTTCTTCGAGCAGCTTCTTTTCCTCGGGAAAAATCGGGCCGGCCCGGGCCGCGGCGATGTATTCCTGCGCCGCCGCGGTCTGGTTTTCGTCGAGAAATAAAATGGCGGCGTAAACGGCAGCGTGCGGATCGTGCACTCCGTCCGCCGGAAGTTTTTTCACGATCTCGATTCCTTCCGCCGTGCGGCCGAGACCGTAAAGCGAAAACGCGTAAGTCATGGCCGCGTTTACTTCCAGCGGCGCCCGATCGTAGACTTCTTTCGCAACGCGGTGGCCTTCAGCGGGGTTCTGATCGACCAGAAGCGCCAGGCGCGCGTAGTCCGCGGCCGCGCCGACTTCGTTAGGCGAACTTTCATGCAAACGCTGAGCCGTGCGATAGAGGTTCTGCAGATCGTTATTCGCGCGATAAATCCGGAAGAGCGCGTCAAGCGCTTCCCGGCGCGCGGGCGAATTTTTTGAAACGCGCTGCCAAAGTTGCTCAGCCTCGATGGAGAAATTCCATTTCGTGGCCAGCCTGGCCAGTTGAATCTCCCGGTCGGGACGATCGCTTGCCGCCCGTTCCGCCGAGCGCCAGAGCGACGAGAACTCGGCGTCCGCCGCCGATTGGCGCGATTGTTTCGAGCCGTAGGCCTGATAGGCGAGGCGAAGGTATTCCGACTCTCCCCATGAGCCGCCGCGCGTCCATCGTTTCAAGCGCGACCAATTTTTTCCATCGACGAAGGCATCCGCGATCGCGATGGCTGGAGGAGGATTGTTTGTGAGCGCGGCGGGAAGTTTCTCCATCCATTTGAGGACCTCGGCCGCGAGCCCATTCTTGTTCATCCAATCCATCAGGAGCGCGAGGTCCAAAGGATTTCGGGCCGCGACCGGTTTCACTTTTTCAAGAAGCGCGGAAAATTTCTTTTCGTCCAGTTTTCGATAGAATTCGAGACAGAGAAGGTAATCGGAGAAGGTGACTTGCGGACTCATTTGCAAGTCCTGCGCGAGGGCGTCGGCGCGCTCGAGCTCATTCCGTTGCACCGCATCACTGAGTAAGGCGCGGAGGGAACCAGCGCGAAATCCCGGGACCATCTTCAACCGTTCCAAAACCTTGCGCGATTCCTCGATTTTTTCCGGATCGTCCGAGCGCATCCGAAGAACGGCGAGGTTGAATTGATAGAGATCATTGCCGGGCTCCTGTTCCACCGCGGCCGCAAAGTGTTGCTCGACCTCGGCGTCGCTGCCCTGGGCCCGCGCGAGCCAGCCGGCGACGACGTGATAGGCCGCGCGATTGCGGTCCGCGGGAGAAACATGTTCGAGCGCAGTGCGCGCGGAATCGAGCTGGCCAAAACGAAGCGCGGCCGAAGCGAGATTGAGCTGGCTGTCGAGACTCTTTGGTTGAAGGCGGGCGATCTGCGCGCGCCAGGCCACGGTCTCCGGCCGGTTTTGTTTCTCGCTCGCTTCCGCCAAAATATAAAACGCGGGAACCGATTCCGGATTGTTCTGCAGGACATCGCGGGCCGCGCGCGTGGCTCCATCGAAGTTATCCTGCGCGAGCAGGGCCGAGGCGCGTTTCAAGAGGCGCGTCTCGCGCCAGCCACTGTAAGCGCGCGGCCCATACGTGAGCAGGAAGAGTCCCACTCCAAATCCCACGATCAGCGCGCCGGCGCAGATCGCGATGCGGACCGGCGTGAGCACACCGATTCCATTACGGATACTTTTGGTCCGCCGTTTGCGCCGGACGCGTCGAACGTGTTGTGACATCGCCGGATTTCTATCCTTGCAGAAAGCGCGAATGCAAATGTGCCGCGCGAATCAGCTCGAGCTGCGAGCCGTCAGGCTTGGGCCGCGCTTTCCGTTCTTTTCACCACCGGCACTTCATCGACGGCGTCAGCCACTTTTTCGCGGAGACGACGTCCCCAGACATATCGGGCCAGGAGAACCTTGAGCGTTGCCGTGAGAGGCACGGCCAAAATCGGCCCGAGCAGGCCGCCAATGAGCAGGCCCCAAATGAAGATGGAAACGATCACCGTCATCGGATGCAAGCCGACGGAATTGCCGACGATGCGCGGGGCAATGAAAATCGCTTCGAGATTCTGCACGACCAGAAAAACTCCCGTCACCATCAACGGATGCGCCCAATCTCCCCATTGCGCGGCCGCGATGAGGACAGCGGGAACCCAGCAGAGAATGATGCCGACGTAAGGGATCATCGTCAGGATGATGACGAGCACTCCCACGAGCGGGGCGAAATTTAGCCCGACGCAAAAAAGAGCAGTGCCGATGAGACAACCATCAATAAGACAAACCAGAAGCTGACCGCGAAAATAGGCGATGACGTAGTTGTTGATCTGCGAGAGCACCGCGGCCACTTCATCCTTCAAAGGGGAATTTCGGAGCGGCAGATATTCCCGCCAGCGCCGCTCGATCGATGGACTCTCCTTCAGCAGGAAAAATAAATAGATCGGCACCATGACAAGACTCAGGAGAAAACCGGTGATGCCAAGAAATCCGCCGATGCTTTGCTTGAGCAGCGCCCACACTTTCTCGCTCAAATAAGGCAGCTGTCGCTCCAGGTTGGGCAAAAGCTTCTGGACCCATTCCTGGATGCGCGCGCGATCGGCGGAGGTGAACTTGGCTGGAGCCGTCGAGATCGTTTCGACCGGAGCCGGAGAAACGGAGGGACTCGGCGCCACAGTGATCTCTGGTGAGGGTCGCGGCGCTGGAGCTGGAGTAGCCTTCGGTCCTCCAGCAGGCGTCGGAGAGGCGAGGAGCCAGTTAATGAATCCCGAGGTGGGCGAAGTAGTCTTGTCCTTTTTCGCATTCGCGGGATTTCCGCCAAAGGTATGATCGTATTTAAAGATGAGATCGACCACCTGATCGCGCGCTTTCAAAGTGTATTGCGGCAATTCGCGCGTGACGTTCGCGGCCTGCATGGAAACGATCGGCGCGAGCCACGCGATCAAGGCGCCGATGGAAAGAAACGCAATCAGGAAAAGCGAGAACACCGCCTTAGTCCGTCCCAAACCGTGCTCGGTCATTTTCGTAACGAGCGGATCGAGCAGGTAGGCCAGGATGACGGCGATCGCGACCGGGATCAGGATCGGTTGGAGGAACGAAACCAGATTCGCCGCGATCCAGATGACCGAACAAGCAATGGCAACGAGCAGAACCACGAACAGCGCGGAGAGCGCAGCCCACATCGTTTTGCGCTGCCAGGGTGTGGGATATTTTGTCATTCGTTCCAGTGCGACCCCTCACGCCAGCGAGCGGGAGCGCGTTTCGGGATTAATCGATTCGATTGATTTGCGAGGGCGGCCCTTTGCTCATGGTGGTCCTGGTCTTCTCGATCTTCTCCGTGAGTAATTTATTGTCGGGGCTCAAAGCAATCGCCTTCTGCCAGAAATCGAGCGCCTGCGGGACGCGGTTCAGTTTGGAGTAGGCGTCGCCGATGTGTTCCAGGACGACTGGATCGTCGTGCGTGAGATTTTGCGCGGCGCGCAGCAGTTCGCTCAACGCGACCTCGTATTTTCCTTTGCGATAATGAAGCCATCCGAGGCTGTCGAGATAGGCGCCGTTATTCGGATCGAGCTGGAGAGCGCGGCCGATCATGTCTTCGGCTTCGTCGAGGTGGATATTGTGTTCGGCCCACATGAATCCGACGTAGTTGTAGGCCTCGGCGGCGTTGGCGGGATCGAGCGAAATCGATTTCCGGAAAAGATCGGCCGCTTTGTCGTAAAGCCCGGCCTGGTCCGCCGCCGCGCCGTAATCGAAATAAAATCGCGCCGTCAGAACTTCTTCGTTGGCGGATTGCGCTTCATCCAGGGCTTCTTCGAAAGCCGTGACTGCTTCCTGCGGGTGCTTCGCTTCCCGAAGAGCGAGGGCGAGGAAGTAAGTAAACTCAGGTGCGTTCGCAAAACGTTGTCGCGCCTCGGTCAAAATCTTGACGGCGCGCTCGCTCTCCTTGAGGGGCCCGATGAGTAACTCCGCCAGACGCAGATAAGTGTTCGGCCGCGAGGGATTGATCAGCAAACTCTGTTCATAATTGGCGGCGGCTTTCGTGAAAATGGGTTTGGCCGGCTCCGGCTGATTGGCGCGCTCGAGGGTCCGCGCCTGATCGTCGAGGAGTTGTGCGAGCAAATCGTAGGGCTGATATTTTTCCGGATGTTGCTTGATGATCTCCTCGAGCATCTCAATCGCTTTCCCGCGCTGGTTGGTCAGCACAAAGCCAGTGGCAAGTTTTTCCCGCGCATTCGAATCGTCCGGCTGCAATTCCAGAACCCGAAGATAAAGTGGAATCGCCTCCTGGACTTGCTGCGAAGCCGCGTAGTAGTCGGCCACATCCTTGAGCACCGCGGAATCGTCCCCCGCATGTTCCACCGCTTTCTGGAAAAGCTCGTTGACCCGTTTGATGTCGTCCGCCCTGGGTTCGACATCCGGTTTGAAAACCATCGAAGCGTAAAGCTTTCCTAATCTGGTCCAGAAAGCCGGGTCCTCACTCTTGACCATGGCCGCGCGGTCGAGGGTGGCGAGAGCGGCCCTGCTTTGGCCGGCAGCCAGTTCAGTCTCATAAAGCCGTTGATAGGCCTCGAAATTTTGCGGATCGAGAGCGATCGCCTGATTCGCATATTTCAAAGCCTGGTCCGTTTTCCTAAGATACTTCGCGTAAATGAAGGATAGCTGCAGATAGGGCGCCGGCTCCTTCGGCTTCGCCTTGATCGCGTCCTTCAAGATATCGATCGCGCGCGGAAAATCTTCCTGGCGGCTAAGCAGCGCGGCCACGCGCAAAGCCAGCTCCGCCTGGCCGGGGTCGAAGTTGAGCACCTTCTGATAAGCCGCGAGCGCGTTGTCCATCTCGGCGTTTTCTTCCAGGCGGATGCCCTCCACGAAATCGGCCAGGGCATCGGCTTTCCGGGCATTGTCCGGCTGCAGGCCGAGATCTTTTGCGGGAAGGCGTGTGAACGAATCGTCCTGCGCCGCAGCTTTTCTTTCCGCCTCCGTTTTCAGCGCGAGCGTCCCCGGCGAGGATAAGGGCAACGGCGCGCGCGCGGCCGCCGATTGAATCAGGGAGAAAAACAGTCCGAAAAGAAAAATTTGCCGGACTGATGCGCTGCGCCAGTTTTTCCCGACAATCATTTCGAGAGTGTAGCGGTGAGGGCAGCGCCGCGCAAACCGGGGCGAGCCGAGCCTAACGACTGCAACGAAACGCGGGCGCGGCGTTTACGATTTGTAACGCAAACGCTTCTTATGGCGATTCTCCTTCATGCGCTTGCGGCGCTTGTGTTTGGAGATCTTCGCTTTCCGACGTTTCTTCAGGGAGCCCATAAAATTTTGATCAGCATGCCGGTTTCCCGGAGCGCAATGCAAGCATCGGATGCACGCGTCTGCAACCGACTTCTTTTTTCAAGGGCCAGCCTTCCTCAGAGCCTCGCGCAAAATCGCCACGTGTTCCTCCGGCTTGACCTTGCGGAAAATCGCCGCTATCCGGCCAGCCCCGTCGATCACGAAGGTGCTCCGCTCCGCGCCCATATATTTTTTCCCATACATGCTTTTCTCCACCCACACTCCGTAGGATTCGACCATTTTCTTATCGGCATCGGAGAGCAACGGGAACGGCAGCGAAAATTTCTGAATGAATTTCTCGTGGCTTTTCCCCGAATCGACGCTGACGCCGAAGATGTTTGCGACCGCGCTGAATTCCTTCCAGGCATCTCGCAAACCGCAGGCCTGAACGGTGCAGCCGGGTGTATCATCCTTCGGGTAAAAATAGAGAACGACCTTCGACCCGCGGAAATCTGCCAGCGCGATTTCCTGGCCGGTGCCATATTTTCCGCCGATCGCTTGTGCGCGAAATTCCGGCGCACGATCACCGATTTTCAGCTCAACAGACATGGATGGAAATTAGCGTGTGTGCTCGGAAATGGTCGAGTGCAATCGGGTAATTAAGTGGCGCACGCAGGCGACCCCTTTTCCCAGAGAAGTCGGGCTGGCGGGATTCGAACCCGCGGCCTCCTGCACCCGAGGCAGGCGCTCTACCAAGCTGAGCCACAGCCCGAACTGACGGCCGGGTCGCGAATCAACCTCGGCGAGCAAACTATTTCGCGTATTTTCGTCGCAGTGGCAAGACGAATACGTCGTGCTTCTTCCCCCGCCTGATTGCTGCACGGCGTAGCTTTTGCTTATGGTCTTTCGCCGCGGGGAATCCCGTAGTCGGGCGATCGAAGGCCCGGGCTAAATTGACTTCGACAACGCGATACCTAAGGTCAGCCAATTGGAAACCGACGCCGAAAAAACCGAACGAAGGTTCATCAAGCTCATCGTCGGAGGGCTCGTCGGTTTGGTTCTTTTCATCACGCTCATTGTTGCAGGCGTCTACTTTTTTCACCGCTGGCAGGAACGGCATTTGGTTCGGGTCTCTGCCGCCTATCTCAGCGGTGGGGATATGAAAGCAGCGGCGCTGTCCGCGCGGCGGGCCTTCCAAATGAATCCGGCCAACCCCGATGCCGCTCGTCTTATTGCCCAGATCGCGGATCGCGCGGGAGATCGCGGGGCGCTGGATTGGTGGCGCAAAGTCGTCGATCTTCAACCCCACAATTCCGAGGATGCGTTGTCGCTCGCCCGCTCGGCCTTGCGCCTCAACGACCTCGCCACCGCCGAAAAAACCCTTGGGTCTCTCGATGAAGCGGCGAAGCAAACCGCCGGATATCACGCGGCCGCGGGCCGTCTCGCCGAGCTGAAAAAAAATCCAGCCGAGGCGGAAAATCATTGGGCGACAGCCAATCAAATCGAGCCCGACAATGCCGGTTATCAATTTCAACTGGCGCTGGCCCGTTTGGGATCGACCGATCGCGAGAAGCGAGAAGCAGCTCAACAAACACTCGATCGCTTACGGACTGATCCCAAGCAACGCGCGGCGGCCACGCGCACTCTGATCGTGGATGGAGTCGCTCATCAGGCCGACGTGACGAAGATGCAGCTCCTGGCCAGCGAACTCCAAAGTTATCCGGAAGCCACCCTGAATGACCGGCTCCTTTATCTCGAGATTCTCCGCCAGCTCCATGCTCCCGGTTTCGACGAATACCTAAAAAAACTGGAGCAAGAAGGTACTTCTAATCCTGCAGATTTGGCAATCGTGCTTTCCTGGATGAGCGGTAACGAGACGGCCGCGGCAGGGATAAAATTCGCCAATACACTAGCGACGGAAACTCTGGGAAAGTGGCCTGTGCCACGCGCCCTCGCCGCTCTCTATACCAGCTTGAAGGATTGGTCCGGATTGGAAGGTCTCACGCGAACCACCGACTGGCAGAATTACGATTTTCTGCGCCGCGCGTTTCTCGCTCGTGCGCTCCGTGAACAGGACAAGAAGGTCCTTTCGGAGCAGGAGTGGTTGGCCGCGCAAAAAGAAGCTTCCGCACAGCCACAGTTACTCTTGATTCTGGCGCGAACCACCGCGGCCTGGGGTTGGGAAATTGAAACCGCCGACCTGCTTTGGATCCTGGCGAAAAGCGACGAGACCAGGCTCGAAGCACTCCAGACGTTGTATCAGCATTACAGCAAAAAGGGCGATACGTCGGGCCTCTACCGCACCTTGATCAGACTGGTCGAAGCGATGCCGAATGATTTGGCGCTGCAAAATAACCTGGCGCAGGTCTCGCTGCTCCTCGGAGTTGATTTGGAACGCGCCCGGAAGATCGCTGCTGATCTCTCGATCAAAGACCCTTCGAAGGGATCCTACATTTCAACCTACGCTTTTTCTCTCTTTGCCAAGGGCGACGTGAAAGGGGCGCTGCAAGCAATGGAAAAGCTGACCCCGGATCAACTGCGCGATCCCTCGCTGGCCGTTTATTACGGAATCGTTCTGGCCGCCGCTGGTCAAAAAGACAAGGCCTCGGAGTACCTGCGACGATCAAGCGAAGCGAAGCTGCTTCCCGAAGAAAAAGCCTTGGTGGCCAAAGCTGAGAGCCACTAAAATAGTGCGGAGGCGCTCCGAACGCGGACGGGGCAGTCCGTTTCGCGGACGAGAGGCGTAGCCGGCTAAGAAAATGCGCTCACTCTGGAGAGGGCACCGGGTTCAGACGCCGATTGTGCGACGACCGGACGGGGCCACGCTGCCGCCCTGATCGCGTGCGGCTGCCTCAAAGACATTCGTTCTCCGTCGTTGATTTGGCGCCGTTTGCTTGGGGCGAGGGTCCCGCTGCCGCTGGAAATTGGCCGCTCTGGAGCGAAAAGTATCAGCATTGAGAATAAATGGCAGAAATATCATTGTCGAGAAAGGAGGTCTCAAGAACGAGAAAAATCGGCACATGAAATGCTGCCTTTTATAATTACCATAATGTCTTGATATGAGGGAATTCAACGTCCGATCGATACGCGGTACAGCGTTGCCTGAGGCCTTAGTCGCCGTGATTTTGTTGGTCACCTTTTTTGCCTCCGTCTTCGAGTTGAACGCTGTTTGCCTCCGCTACATCGATGCAACCAAAGAATCGGTAGCGGCCCTTCAAAGTGTGCAGGATCGCGCCGAGATATTGCGAAATTTGGCCTTCACCGATCTAACGAAAACGTCGGCGGTTCAAGCTCTCATGGCGACCCCTCCAAATGCCTCTCCGTTCGCTCAGAAAGCGACTGAGACAGTCACGATCAGTGCCTATCCCACGCCCAACGGCGTGACACAATTCACGCGGTTTCCCAACGGCACCGTCACCACGGATTCTGTTGCCACCGACCTCGGAAAGGAATTGGTAAAATTGGACGTGAGCGTCGCCTGGACGATGACGCTGGGCGCCCGGTCCCGCACCGAACACACAACCAACATCCTCTCGAACGGAACAAAAAAATGAGACCACCATCCCAGTTCAGGATTAACGGCTTTACTCTTGCCGAGATGATGATCGCGCTCGCGGTGAGCGCCGTTGTTTTGGGCGTAACTCTCACCTCCTCCTCCTCGCTGCAGAAAAGTTTTAACGCCATCGACAGCTATTTTGCGACGCACATGCAGCAAATCCGCATCGTCGATTATCTCAGCCGCGATGTGAAAAGAGGACTGGTCGTAACCACCTCTGCCGATCTCCAGACCGTCACGATCACGGTGCCCAATTATCTCGTCCAGGCGGGCGATCCCGAGGCCATCGCGAATCCGGCTCTGGTGGGCTGTCCGCGCACGCCGACGATCACCAACACTCCGAGTGGACCGCAGGTAAATTACGGAGCCGTGACGAGCACGATCGTCTACTCCATCAACGGTCTTTCCATTTTGCGAACGGAAAATGGCATCGTGACCACAATTGCCTCGAGCACGGATCAACTGGTGCCGCAGACGACCGACGTCGAGCTGGCCAACACGGAGTACACAAAGACGAGCATCACCTTCCAACCCATTTTCACTTCGGGCGGCAGCGTCGCGCAGCGGAGTGGCACCACAGTTTATTCGACGGCTTATCTACGAAACAAACGGCGCGGCTAAACCGGCAACGGAGCTGCGGAAAGGCCAGCATGAAGTTTAAGAAAACCTCTTTCGAGCAGGGCAACGTCCTCATCTGCGCGTTGTGCACGATTCTGATCATTTCTCTGATCGGCGCAAACGTTCTGCAAAATTGCACGACGCGCTTCAACGTTTCATCCAGTCAGGTCCGCAGTTGGAAGGAGGCGCTTTTCGCCGCAGAAGCTGGAGGGGATATCGGTTACGCGGAAATCAGAAAGACCGTGCTCAATCCGTTACAAGCATTTAACGGATGGACGAATTCCGGTTCGCAGCATGTCAGTCCGTCGACGGCCTTTGGAGAAAATAATCTCTCCACGAGCGCTGTGGTTGATCTGTTCTACAACGATGCCATTACCGGAAATCCGTGGTTTCGCTCCAGAAGCCGGGGCACCGCGCCCGTGAGCGGTTTGCGCCGGATTGGAATGGACGATCGGATGGGCGCGGGGAGCCGGGGCGACAGCCTGCTTCGCAAGATTGATTTCAATACCGACCATTTCATCGCCACGTACGGTCCTAATGGCGACGGCCTTGGAAAAGCCCTGATTCCCGTCGCGAATCCGCAGATTACTCGACGGATCGAACAGATCAGCGCGCCAGTCACACCATTCGAAGCAGCCATCAAATGCACCGACACCTTTTATGGCCTGGGCTCGGCAGCTCAGGTGGACAGCTACAACTCGAAGAACGGGCCCTATTATTTTTGCGCCAATAATCCTGCCGATCCGCATTTCAGCGACTCGCGCAGCGGCTCGGTTGAAATCGGAACCGCCGTCATGAATGTGAACGGCATGCTCTACGGCAACGTGAGCACAAATGGCGGAACCATCCGGCCCTCTCAATACATTACGGGAACGATCGACAACAATATTCCCTTCACCGTTCCGCCTTATGCGATGCCCACAAATTTACCACCGCCGCAGCTTTCGCCCACGAGCGTAAGCTCGACCGTCAGCATCACCCCGCCGGTTGCGGGGACCGCCGCAGCTCCAACTTACTACCTGCTCTCCTCGCTCAGCGGCAAGTTGACGATCAATCCCGTAGGCGGCGCCCAAACCTATGTAGCGATCCATGTCACTAACGACATGACCGCTCACCTCGATGTGAAGCCCGGAGTGCACGTGAAGATCTTCTTTGACGGCAACATGGACGTGAAAGGCCGCGATATTGAAAATGAAAGTGGTCTTGCGGCAAATTTGCAATATTACGCGATCAGTCCGTCGGACCCCGCGACTGTCCAAACCATCTCGATTGCGCCTCCCGGGTTTTTCGCCGCCACGTTCTACGCCCCGAGCGCCGATGTGCATCTGAATGGAAATCCTGATCTTACCGGTGCAATTGTTTGCAAAACCTTCTATGGAAACGGCAACACGAGCTGGCATTACGATCGCGCGCTGGATACGGAGGGCGACGCGGTCGATTACCGCATCGTCAGCTACGTGGAAGACATCCGCTAATCGTGCGCGAATCCCGCAGCGCTTGCTTGATCGTGGCGTGGAATCAGGGAGCTGATCGCCATGAAAATAACTCCGAAGTGCCTCCTGCAGACACTGATGCCATTTCTTACGATTACAATCTGAATACTTTTAAAACGATTTTCGTCTTTTTTAACACAACTTTCGCTCTGCCATCCGATCCGCCCCTGGGCGGAAGACGCAGCGAAGAAACGCCACATCAACCGAGGGAAATATGAAACCAAATATCAGACAAACATTCGCAATTGCAGCCGCTTCCAGCCTGGCCCTGGCTTCGTATGCCATCGCGGCGCCGGGAGGCCACGGTCCGTCTGGCAACACCAGCCCGGGCAACTCTTCCTTCGGTCGATCGCAGGCTGGCAATCCACTGACCGGCCCCGGGAATTCCACCTATGGCCGAACGACATCTGAAAACGCGCGTTCGAATTCTTCGAGAGATTCAGAAGATGTAACCGACACTGACAACGACAGCGGCAAGATCAAGAAAACGAAGCACTCTTCCAAGAGCCACACGGCGCGAGGCAATTCTGCCTTCGGCCATAAGCAAGGTGATGCCGCTACGCGCACGACCGGATCGCAGAATTCCGCCTACGGCCGCGCCAAATCTGCGGCAGCGAAGAGCAAGAGCAAGCTGTCCCACAAATCGCCGAAGCCGGACGACAACGATTAGTCCTGACCAGCTCGGATTTTATCCAACAATTCATGCGGCAGAGAGGTGGACCTCTGTGCCGCATTTTTGTTGTCTAGATGACTGCTGCATCGCGGTAAGGAAAAATATCGCGGAGCCACGCCAGCGATCACCGCTAACAAATCGGTTGACAGCGACTTGCGCCCCCCGCAAAGTCACAATTCTCTTTTGCCCGTCGATGCTTGCCTCCAACCTCATTTCACCAATCGTTTCCGGCAGCGCACCGACTCTTCTTCAGTTCCCGACGGGTGCCAGCCGCGCCGTCCGTTCCTTGCGCAATATGACTTCTCAACTCTTGCAGGATGCAGCCAAAGTGATCCCGAACCAGCAGTTGCTGATCAACGTCGTCTCCCGCCGCGTGCGCCAGCTCGGGTTGGGCCATCGTCCGCTCGTCGAAGCCACTCCCCGCTCCTCCCTCACCGACATCGCGCTTCGCGAAATCATCGCCGGCAAGCTCACCTATGAGCTGGCGCCGGAGAAGCCTGCCGCGGACGGCACCGCTTAGTCTCGCCCCGCGTCCGGCAACGCGATCATGGCGACCGAGACGATTCTCAATCGCAAAGCGCTCCGCGATTTTCATATCCTCGAACGGTACGAAGCCGGCATCGAGTTGAAGGGCAGCGAGGTCAAATCGATCCGCGCCGGCAAAGCGAATATCAGCGACGCGTTTGTCCGCATCGAAAAAGGACAGGCCTTTCTCCATAACGCCGACATCCAGCCTTACGAACGTGCCAGTCACGAAATTCCGGCGGCCAAACGCGTGCGCCGGCTGCTTCTGCACAAGCAGGAAATCGACAAGCTCTATGGTCTGACCGCCATTGCCGGTCGCGCGCTCGTGGTGCTGAGCCTGTATTGGAAAAACGGGCGGCTGAAATCAGAGATCGGGGTGGCGCAAGGCAAGGTCGCCCATGATAAGCGCGCGGATTTGAAGAAACGCGCGACCGACCGCGAGACGGAACGCGAGGTTGCGAGATTCAATCGCAAACACGGTTGAGAAGAAGTCACGAGTGACATGTGGCCAGGGCTGAGTTGGGAAGAGCGCTCATCTTTTCACTTGTCACTCGTCCCATGTCACTCGTCACTCTCTCCCGATGTCCCGTCCGCGCTCTCCGCTCTTCGTTCTTTTCCTCACTGTCTTCATCGACATGGTGGGCTTCGGTATCATCATTCCGATCCTGCCGCTTTATGCCGAGCGCTTCCACGCCACACCGATCGCCATCGGTTGGCTCACCGGAATTTATTCCGGAATGCAGATCATCTTCACGCCGATCCTCGGAAAACTTTCCGACCGGTTCGGCCGCCGTCCAGTCTTGATGGTGAGCATCGCGGGAACCGCTGTCGGGTTCGCGCTCATGGGAATGGCGGCGGCGCTGCCGCTGCTTTTCGCCGCGCGCATTCTCGCCGGCATCACTGGAGGAAACATTTCCATCCCGCAGGCTTACATCGCGGATGTGACGGCTCCGGAAAATCGCTCGCGCTCGATGGGCATGATCGGCGCCGCTTTCGGCCTCGGCTTTACTTTCGGTCCGATGATCGGCGGAATCCTGAGCCGCATTTCCTATAGCGCGCCGTTCTTTTTCGCGGCGGGACTCGCCGTGGCCAATGCTGTGCTCGTCTATTTTATTTTACCCGAGAGCCTCCCCCGCGAGCATCGCGCGAAACCCCACGAAGACGCACCCATCGCTGAAGTCTTTCGGCATGGACGCGGTTGGATGTTTGCGATCGTGGTGGCGACTTATTTCTTTCTCATCGCCGGGTTCGCCATCATGACGACGCTCTTCGCGCTCTTCACCGAAAAACGCTTTGGTTATGATGCGCGGGCGAACGGTTATCTTTTTGGGTTCATTGGCATTCTCACCGTCGTCGTGCAGGGCGGGTTGATCGGCCGGCTGATCAAGACTTTTGGGGAAGTCACGCTGGCTCGCCTG
>JBEEHO010000142.1:0-7095 GCA_041167425.1 Verrucomicrobiota bacterium
GGACTTCACGCCTTCTCCGGAGACCGATGAGGTGCGGGCGATCGTCCATGAACCACCGATGACCGAAGAGGAGCGGCGCGAATTGGGCCTGTAACTAGAACACAGATGCGATCGACGCGGCCTAACCCCTATGTAGGGAGTCAAGCGTGGCAATCATTGGATCAGTGATCCGTCCGCTGTATCCCAGATGGAGATGACCGTCGTAACTTACTGACGACGATTCGGGACCTAACCATGCGATGGAGCGAACGTCGGACCGCTGTGCGTTCACATTTGAGATGACTTCCACATTCAACCCGCAGCCGCGCGCTCTCCCGCCAGCCGTCGCTCATCTTGTTCTCGTTAGGCCTATGAATCCAAGCCGAACCCTTCAGAACATACTCTGTCTCGTCATCGCATTATTTGCTTCCAAGGTCTCATGTTTCGCGGCCACGCCCGCCCCGACGACACGTGATCGGGTTGCGATGGATCGCATGGTAGAAGCTCCCAAACCTCAGGATCCGTACGAAGGGCAACGGCGTCGGCCGCACGGAACCGGCGCCTTCCTGTTGCGCACGAATATTCAAAGTGGTCGAGTTACACAGGTTATCGTGGGGCAGTCTACCGGCAATGCATTGCTCGACGCCGCAGCCTTGAAAGCGTTGCGCCAGTGGCGATTCAAACCGGGAGTTTTAGTTCACCGCGATATCCATAAACCTCGATTAAATCCCCCGATTTCCAAAGAAGAATGTCTCGTCTTGGTTCCAGTCACATTCTAATTTGTCCAACACCGCTTTTCGCCGACAGATCTAACCAAACGATGCAGCGAGCGCCTACCCGGTGTTCGCGCCACATTTCAAATGACTAAACCATTCCACCTCCGATCAGCGCTCGGCTTCGGTAGGCGTCACTGATCTTATTTTCGTTAGGCCTATGAGAACGCTTTTAGTCAGTTTCGCGTGGATGTCCTTATGTCCTATCGCGTTTGCCGCGTCGGACGATGACATTTACGCCCAGGCGGCCGCGGCACACGTTCGCGAAGCGTTGCGCCAGAAAGAACCTCTCCCGTGGAGGAAAGGCGCTCTTGTCGTTCCGACTGCCGAAGTTGCGAAGGCCATACACAGTGCCGTCGCCGGCGTAGTGTATGGCAAGGCTGATGTGGAAAAAGAGCGACCATTTCGCGCGGTTCGCTCAGGAGAGTATTGGGTTGTTTTCGGTTCGCTGCCGCCCGGATTTCTGGGAGGCACAGCGGTTACAGTCATCCGCGCGAGCGATGGCAGAGTGATGCGCATTATTCATGAGCAATAGGCATAGCCGGCACTGGTGAAATCATTAGCCCTTAGCGTTATCCTAGTTGCAAGCGCGGCGCTCTGTTGCGGCGCGGGAGAACCTCCCGACCTTACGCGGGCAAGCGCTCGCGTCTTCAGAGATCACGTCGGTCATATTGTGTCTCTGCGGGGGCGTCTCGAAGTCGGCAAAGGGGGCGGTGTCCTTTTTGGCGGCACTCGACGCGCCGTCATTTTTTACCTGATTCCGCGTGTGCCGCCCAGAGGTTACACGTGGCCTTCCACACTGGATCGGTTACTTGGTCATCAGGTGCGCGTTACTGGGACGCTCCGTTTCGAAGGTTTTGACAATAGTCACGATTCTCCGGAGATGCAGGCAGCGGAGGCTCACTATTATATGATAGTTCAGGAGACGCACTTCGAGGGCGTGGATTCCAGATGAGCGCCACGCCTAGCCATGCGATGGAGCGAACTCCGAAAGCGTTCGGAGTCGCTCATCTTGTTGATTCACTGATGCCATTCGTTCACCCTTCGGGCTTCCTGTCTATGTCACGGCTTGCCAGTCCGTTCCATTGTAGCCCTGTGCCCCACTACCCAAAAGTCCGGTCTCGTTAGATCTGATCGTGCGCGCTGAGTCGTTGAAATCGTCCTTTCCAGCCACATGGCGATGGCTTCGAAGATGGAGCATCCTGCACTGTATCGGGCTCACAGCCGTGATCGTATTCACGATCGTATCCGCCGCCCTTGCCGGGCTCGTTCTCTCCTGGCCATTTGTGGTCGGCTTTTTTCTCGTTTTCCTGCTGTACGCGCTGCCGAGTTCGCAGATCGCCTTCTTCAGATGCCCGCGCTGCGGCGAGCGCTTTACGTGGGGTCTCGGTCTTGGTATTTTCTTTCAGAGCTACTGTGCTCATTGCAGACTTCCCAAATACCCCGAAGACGGTGACGACGCCCAAGAGATCTAACCATGCCACGGAGCGAACTCCGAAAGCGTTCGGAGTCGCTGATCTTGGGTTTCGTTAGATTCCCTATGCGCCGTCTGTTGGCATCCCTCGTTGTCCTGCTGGTGTTTCCCAGAGTTGCCTTTGGGAATCCTGTTGCACCCACTAGCCTTCCGCCTGATGCGGCCCTTCTGAGCGCAGTGCTGGTGGAAGTATCAATCGTCAGCGTCCTTCTTTGGAGACGTCAACTCAGGATGCCTCTATTTATTCCCTTCTGGTACATCATTAATTTGGTTTCATTTTATGTGTTGCCATCAGGATTCGAAAACTTGATCTACGTTCTCCATCTCTACGACAAGGTCAACGCTCTCGTACTGGTCGTCGCTATGGAGCTATTTGTCGTCGTCGTAGAAGCAACCATACTTTACGCAGTCAGCCGATCTCCACTCGCCCTTAAAGCAGATTCCAAGGTGGTATCATGGAGGTTAGCCTTCCTGGCGTCACTACTTGGCAACGTGGGTTCCGTTGTGGCTCATGTACTGGTTTCGCGCATAAAATGAACGGGAATCTAACCATGCGATGGAGCGAACCGCCGCCCGCTGTGTGTTCACATTTTCAGATGATTAAAAAAGTTTCAGTTGGAGTCGCGCTCGCTTTCGGCGGCGGTCGCTCAGCTTGTTCTCATTAGATGCTTTTTCCATTCACACGTGTTTGGACGCGGCGACAGAAGGGACTGATCGTCAGCTCGGCCGTATTGGCGCTCGCATTGTCCGCTGCGCTCATTTACGGCTACGAGCGTTATTATCGCGGGCCGGGCCAGGAGATTCTTTACGGGACATGGCACAGTTCAGCCTGCATAGACTGCACCTTTGATCTGACCTTATATCCCGACCACACCTTCATTTCCTCGGGCGAGAGCTTGGGCCGATACTGGGTCAACGACACGGGAACGTGGTACGCCGACTTCAACAGCATCTTCCTGCGTCGGCGAGACGCCGACGAACACGCATTGGTGATCATGAAGCTGTCCGACGTCACAGACAAGGAACTGAAGATTACTCACGGCGATTGGGTCGAGACCTGGACTCGCGGCAGAACGATGACTCGCGAAGAGATTCAGAGTATGGTTGGCAAAGCTGATTACACTTTTACGCCATGAGAACAAGCCACGCGAACGCATCTAAACCAGCCGATGGAGCGAACGACGGATCGCCGTACGCTCCACTCTTTGGGATGATTTCCACACTCCCAACTCCGAGCAACGCGCGTCCTCGTCCGCCGTCGCTCATCTTGTTCTCGTTAGGCCTATGAACAATCTCGGGAGAACCTCCGTTTTGCTGACGCTATGCGCGGTCGCGATCTCCCCTCTACTTGCTGCATCTTGGCTGGATCGACCGCCAATGCCCGATCAATTGCTGTCCAACAGGCGCAACATTCATCAGGCGGTGCTTGCACTGGAAAGAGAACCGCTCCACAAAAACGCGGCCCTCGTCAGGGCTCTTCTTGTCGGTCATTTCAAGAAAGTGGATTACCTCGTCTGCGGTGACGTGCTTGGGCCGCTAACCGAGACGAAAGTGCTCGGACCGGTCATGTTTCAAATTGTCATTGCCTCCGGAGACTGGGTCGAAGAACACCCTGAACGTGCAACGGACATCCCTGCGTATACCCTCGCCGGGCTCGAAAGCGGAGTTCGCGCTTACAAAAACCTTCGCGCAGCCCAACCGGGAGTTAAGCACAGGCTGATGGATGAGCTACTTGGCAGGTTCGAGAATAACACATTGAGACAATGGAATGCCGAGCACCCGTGCCGACCGCGATAGCATCACCGAGGCCTAACCAAGCGATGGAGGGAACTCCAAAAGCGTTCGGAGTCGCTCATCTAGGGTTTCGTTAGATGCTAGCTCTGGCCACGACTTACCGGGTTGTCTTCGACATCACTAAAGATGCTCGGCCAGATGACATCGCTGGCGGCTGCTTTACCGCCACGCTGCTGCTGGCTGCTGGAATCGTTCTTTTGGTCATTCGTCGCAGCTTACCAGCGATCCTCCGCCTGTGGTTTCCCGCATTGGTGGTCGCTGTCGGCATTCTCGGCATCGTCGGACTTCTGTTCCGCACCGTGCCTCAACCTTCGGAGCTGGCCGCCGCATATCGCGCTGGGAAGTGCGAGGTTGTCGAAGGTACGGTTACACAGTTTCACCCGATGCCAGCCAGAGAACACGATTCCGAGTCCTTTGTTGTTGCGGGGAGGCGTTTCCATTATTCGGATTACAGCATGACTGCCGGATTTCATCAGAGTGTCCAGCATGGCGGCCCGATGCGCGAAGGCCTGCAAGTGCGCATTCACCACCTTGGGAATGACATCGCAAAGCTGGAGATTGATGACACCCAGGCATCTAACAATACGATGCAGCGAACTCCGAAAGCGTTCGGAGTCGCTGATCTTGGGTCTCGTTAGATGGTAACACCCGTTTACGTTATCATCGTTGCTTCCGCCACGTCGTGCCCGTGATCGAACTCAGCACTGAGATACGCGCTCCCATTGAGCGCGTGTTTGATCTTTCGCGCAGCGTAGATCTCCACGTCGCATCGACTGCTTATACAGGCGAGCGCGCGGTCGCCGGGGTGACGAGCGGGGTGATGTCGCTCGGGCAGCAGGTTACCTGGCGCGCGAGGCATTTTGGCGTCTGGCATCATCTTACCAGCCGGATCACTGTGTTTGACCGCCCTGTGCACTTTCGCGATTCGTTGGTTCGCGGCATCTTCCGGCGCTTCGATCACGATCACTTTTTCGCGGCTGCGGATGGTGGCACTATCATGCGCGACGTATTCGACTACCAGTCACCGCTTGGTCTGCTGGGGCGGATCGCTGACACACTTTTTCTCACGCGCTATATGACAGACCTTCTCGCTATCCGAAACGGCGTGATCAAGCAAGTGGCAGAAAGCAACGAGTGGCCTCGCTATATCCACCAAGCCTAAGCATGCGATGCAACGAACTCCGAAAGCGGGCCGCGCGCAAACAAACGCGGAGACTGCGACGGCCGGACGCCGACGCTACAGAAGAGTTACTTCGACGGCCAGAGGCCGACGCTACAGAAGAGGTGTTCGAGCAAGGAGAGCTTCACGCATTTTGCGAATTAGCGAGCTGCGCGTGTAGGGCGTTTCTGTGAAACGCCATTGCTCCCGTCACGGGGATGGCGTCTGACACAGACGCCCTACAATGCGCGGCTCAGTTGTTTCGTCGCTCGTCATTTCGCAAATCGTGAGAGGTCGCTAATCACAGCATCCTGCGTTCGACGGCCAGAGCGACGCTAAAGAAGAGTTAACTCGCCAGTCAGAAGCCGACGCTACAGAAGAGTTACTTCGTTAGCTCGGCGAGCAGGTGGTTACCGATAGCTGGCAGCAGGGTCTTATCATCGGCGGCGCCGCGAGTGAGGATGACTATTATAAGCTTTCGGCCACCGGGCAGCTCGACGTAGGCGGCGTCGTGGCGCACTTCGCTGGTGTCGCCTTCTTTCGACCAGAGCCGCGATCCTTCGGGCAACGATTCACCGAGGAACTCCTTCACCTGGTTCTCGGCCGGGCGCGGAGGCGAGAGGGGGCGCTCGAGTAACCCGAGCATCCCCTCGCTGGCCTGGGGGGAGATGGCGTGGCGGCGCACGATCCAAAGCAGAAGCGAGGCGAACGAGTTAGCGCTGGCGCGGTTCCGGTTGATTTTGTTTTCACCCATGATCTGCATGTCGCGCCCGAAAGGACCGAAGCTCCAGGGCTTGATCATGGCGCTAATGTCGTAACCAAGGGAAGCGAAGTAGCGGTTCAGTTTCCGGCGGCGCTCGATGAATTCTTCCAGCGCCTTACCTTCCAGCTCACCGCCACTGGCGGTATCGGTGAGGATGTCGAGGAGGAAGGCTGCGGCATCGTTATCGGAGACCTGGATCATTTCGCGCAAGGCGCGCTCGATCTCCGGAGTGATCCTGCCCTGGTGCCAGGTCTCGACCATGAAGAAGAGCTTAACCAGTGAGGCGGGGTAAAAGCTGGCGTCACCGTGGTAGTCAGCCCGGACTACGTTATCCGGTCTAGTTAGATCGATGACGCTGAGCGCCAGGTTATCGGCGGTCAGCTTCGGGAATTCCTTTAAGACAGCTTCCGCTGCGCGACCCAGCCTTGCGCCGAGCTCGGCGTCTACTGGAACTGCGCGAAACTCGCGGTAGTCGCCCCGCGCAATCAGCGGCGCGATGAGAACAAGAACGAGACAGAAGAAGTGACGAGCGACATGTGACATGTGACGCGATGTTGTAGCCACGGCCCTGTGGGCCGTCTGAGTTCGAAGCTGAAAATCAGAACGGCCCACAGGGCCGTGGCTAAGGGAAGAGGTTTCGCTTGTCACTCATCTCTCATTACAGATCGCTCTTACTTCTTCTTCAGTTTCTCCACCCACGCAATGATTTCGGCGGCAGTCTGGCCGCCGTAACCCTCAAGTCGCCCGAGGGTTTTTCCGTTGGGATCGAGGAGGACCACGGTGGGGTAGCCGCTTCGCTCGATGTCGTAGTCTTCCGCCAGGCGCTCGTTCTGTTTTTTGACGCTGTCGGGTTGCGCTTTTTGCCGCGGGTAATCGACATCGACGAGCACGAGGTTCTTTTCTGCATAGGCAAGGAAGGCGGGCTTCGAGAAGACCACCTTCTTCATTTCAATGCAGGGAGGGCACCAGTCGGAGCCATTGAAATCGAGCAGGACATACTTGTGCGAAGCCTTTGCAGCGGCGAGGGCTTTCTCATAATCCGTGCTCCACTCCGCGCCGCGCGCGGCCGTGGCCATGAAGGTGAGGATGAGGGCAAATGTGGAGAAGGTGAGCTTGGACATGAATTTAGTTAGTTAGTGAATTAACGAGTTAG
>JBEEHO010000143.1:0-5079 GCA_041167425.1 Verrucomicrobiota bacterium
AAAATCGTAATCGTTCCCGGCGAAATCGCTGAACTCCCGGTTGAGCATGCGCAGGAGATCGTCGTCAGAGTTTGAAACGATGCGCTTCGTCTGCTTGTCCCAAAGCACCGGAACGGTGACGCGCCCCTGGTAATCGGGATCCGTCGCGCGGTACGCTTCGCTCAAGAACTTGAAACCGTTGACGGGATCTTCCGAGTGGCCGGGACCATTGCGAAAAGCCCAGCCGCGCTCATCGCGGACCGGATCGACCACGGTCAGGCCGATCGTCTCCTCCAGGGCTTTGAGTTTGCGCAGAATGATGACGCGGTGCGCCCACGGACACGCCAGCGAGACATAAAGATGATAACGGCCGCCCTCGGATCTGTAAGCGGTCGTGCCATCGCGCTTCACCCAATCGCGAAACGCATCTTCCTGGCGCTTGAATTCGCCGGACTTGGATTGTTCTTCAGGGAATTGGGCGGTCACGGTAATTCGTAAATCTTTGCGCTCCGGCGCGGCGAACGGCCAGAATTTAGGTAAGGCAAAGGCCGGCCTGAATCAACCGGTTGTAGACGGACGGCAGAGCATAATTTTACCTACGGAAAATACTCTATTTTCTCATAATTCAGAGCTATTTTGAGCGAACGGACCTGTCGGAAAAGAAAGTTTAACTTCATCAACGAAAAAGGCTTGTCACGCTGGTACGCGCCTTGCATACAGACACAGCGTGCAACGTATTTTCTTTCTAGTTTTTCTCTGCGGTTCCACGCTCGCGCTCTCGACCACCGAAGTCCGGTCTGAAGGTCTGGCTGCTTCAAGATCCCGTTTTTATTATCAGACCCCATTCGGAACGCCGGGCTCCGCCGGCATCATCCGCCATTATTGGGTGCCGGTAATTCATCCGGACGCTCAGGTGGATTCACGCCTCGATCCCCGTCTCCGTCATGCCGCGACCATCGCGCAGGAACGCGCCAGTGCGCGCTCGAAAGCTCGCTGCTGGCGCGCGGTGAAAGAGGCTCTCGTTGCCTCCGGTGTGATCAGCAGTTATCCGAAAACGAATTATGCGTCCGAAGCCGGCGACGAGCTCGTGCGTGATTATGGTTTCAAGCGTTTGCCGGTGCACGATCAGTTTGCCGCGCCCATTGGGTCGGTGTTGGTCTTCGGACACGGCACCGAAGGTCACGTTGTGATTCGGACGAAGACCGGTTTTGCCAGTGATTACTGGACGAAGAATCGCTGCAAATATCCGTTAGTCGCGGTCTACGGAAAATTCTCTTCCTAGAATCGGCCCGCCGCTTCCTCGCGAAAAGCGGGGCATTATCTCAGGTAGACCATTCCCAGCCGGTCGACAAAGCAGGAGATCCAATCAGCGCGAATTTCTTCCTGGGCTTGCTCGAGCGTCATTTCGCCTGAAGCGATGCCGGCCAGAAGACGCTCCGTCAACAGCTCTTTGCGCTGCGCATTGTAAGGTTTGATCCGCAAATTTTGGGGCCACAGATTGTCGATCGTGTCCGCGCCTCCGAGTTCGAGAGGGATGAGATGATCGATTTTGAATTCCAGCCGTCTCCGCCACGGGATGCGGTAGCGTGCGAACACCTTCCGCTCCGTTTCTTCGGTGATGCCGCTGCGGTCCTTTGCGTTTCTCGCCACTTTTCCCGGCGTCAGTTTCGGATCCGGAAGCATGTCATCTCCGGCCCGCACCAACGACGCGGGGCTAAGTGCGATTAGCAGGGCCGTGACCGTGATGCGAATATTCAACGCCGCGACGGTATGATGAGTTTCGACTATCGCAAAAAAATCGCTACTTCAGCAAATACTCGCGAATGAATTGGACCGTGCTGTAAAACTGAAAGTCCGCGTTTTTCTTTTTGGCGAAACCGTGGCCCTCGTCTTTGGCCATAAGGAACCACACCGGCGTTGCCTGTTTCTTCAACGTCGCCACGATCTGTTCGGCTTCGGTCTTGGGCACCCGCGGATCGTTCGCGCCCGCGACCACAAAAAGCGGTTTGGTGATTTTCTGCGCGTTATTCAAAGGAGCGATGCGCTCGAGAAATTCAGCCATCTTCGGATCGCGTTCATCGCCGTACTCAACCCGTCGCAGGTCGCGGCGATAACTTTCGGTGTTCTTCAGGAGAGTCACGAGGTTGGACGGGCCCACGATGTCCAAAGCGCAACGGATGCGATCGGCGTAATTCGAGGCCACGGCCAGGGTCATGAATCCTCCATAGGAACCGCCGGTGGCCATAACGCGATCCGCATCCAGCCCCTGCCGGGTGCGGATCCAGTCGAGCAAAGCCGAGATGTCTTTATAGGAATCTTCACGTTTGAAACCGTTATCGAGTTTCAAAAACGATTTCCCATACCCGGACGATCCACGGACATTGGGAAAAATCATCGCGCAGCCGAGCTCATTGATGAGGTAATTGTTTCGCCCAAGATACGCTGGCCGGTACTGTCCCTCGGGTCCCCCGTGGATGTTAACAATGACCGGTCGGGGTCCCGGAAATTTTACCGCGTCCGGCAAATAAAGGAAGCCGGTGATCTCTTTCCCATCGAAAGATTTCCAGCGCACGAGTTCGGGTTCGACAAAACGCGTCGCGGGAATACCGCCGGTCTCGCTTGCCGTCCAGCGCGCGGTCGTGTTTTTGCCGCCCGCGATCGACCAGGTATAAACATCCGACGGCGAACGTGCGCCCGCGACGTTGAAAGCGAGAAGACCCTGCTTCGAATCGCGGTGCCAGCGCAGTCCTGAAATGACGACGGCGGGCAATGGAGGGCTGAAGGTGGGATCTTTCTGCGGCCGCGCCGTAACCGTTCCATTTCCTGGCACAACCTCGATCAAATGCAGCGTGCTGACGCCATTCTCATTCAGGGTATAGGCGATTAATTTGCCGTCGTGGCTCAAGTCCCAATTATCCACGTCCCATTTAGCGTCCGACAAAAGATAGGTGTGCTTGCCTGTCGCGAGATCGATGTAAGCCAGCCGCTGGAATTCGGATTCGCGATCGGTCGTGACGAAAATGCCTTTGCCATCCTTCGCAAACAGCGCCGCCGAGTAAGCCACCTTTTCCGCGCCTTCCACCGGACGCGGCGTGATTTCTTTTTTCTCGCCAGTCTCCGTGTCGAATAACCAGAGATAGCTTTCGTTGATCGAAATGCCTTCCAGCACCAGCAATTTCTTGTCGTCCGGCGACCAATCGGCCGGTTCCCATCCGCCGCCTTTTACTTCCGCGAGCAGGCGATCGCTCTTCGGGTCCGCGGGCGACTGGACGTAAATGTCGGTATCGGCGCCGTTGCGGCGCGTAGAGGTATAAGCCACGCGTTCGCCGCGATTGCTCCAGACGGGCTCGGAGTTCTTCGACTTGCCATCCGTAAGCAGAGTGATTTCCCCATCCGAAAAATTGTATCGATAGTTCTGATTGAATTCATTTCCGCCCACTCCCTTCGAGAAAAGGAAATAATCGCCCTGTGTCGGCTGAATCGCGGCGCCATCGATTCGATCGGGAAAAAAGGTCAATTGCGTGCGCGCCCCAAGTGGGGCGACCACGCGATGCACTTGCGGCGTATCGCCGAAACGGGTCACGATCAACATTTCCGCCCTGGAGGGATGCCAGTCTTGCACCTGCGCTGCCCGCGATTCGGTATAACGGCCGACTTGCTCGGGCAATTCGGCGGGTATCGGCGGAATGCCGTCGACAACCAGATTGTCGGCGGGCGTAAGGGTTTTTGCCGGCGGATCGGCCGCGAGTGCGCCAAACGGAAATAGAAACAAGGAAACCAACAGAACAGTTCGCTTCATAAACGAGACGGATGTTTCCATATCAGGCGATCGGATCGAAGAACAAAAAGCGGCCGTTCTCCGTGACCAGGAATCGCCAATGCGATTCCTCTGGTTATGGCTGCATTCGCGTTAGAATCTCCGCCGATGGCGAACAGCAAAACTCGGCGCATCGCGATGTGGTCGGGACCGCGGAACATCTCCACGGCCATGATGCGTTCGTGGGGGAACCGGCCGGATACGGTTGTGTGCGATGAGCCCTTCTACGCGCATTATTTGCGCGCCACCGGTCGCAAACATCCCGGCGCCGATGAAATAATCGCGAGCGGCGAAACGAACTGGCGAAATGTTGTCCAGCGATTGACCGGCGAAATTCCAACCGGGAAGCATATTTTTTATCAGAAGCAGATGACGCATCATCTGTTGCCGCAGATCGATCGCGCCTGGCTGGGAACGATGACGAACTGCTTCCTCATCCGCGACCCGCGCGAGGTCATCACCTCTTACCTCAAGAAGAATGACGATCCGACGCTGGAGGATCTCGGCTTCGCGCAGCAGGCGGAGATTTTCGACTGGGTGCGCGCAGACACGGGCGCGCAGCCCGCGGTCATTGACGCGCGCGATGTTCTCGAGAATCCGCGAAAGATTTTAGGATTGCTCTGCGCAGCCATTGGCGTGGAGTTTCTCGACTCGATGCTTTCGTGGTCGCCGGGTCTGCGTGAGACAGATGGGATTTGGGCGAAGCACTGGTACCGCGAAGTTCTCGACTCAACGACTTTTCGAAAGCGTCCCGCGCGAGAACCCGAGCCGGTTCCAGAGCGTTTGCGCGAGGTCTATCAGCGCTGTCGCCAATGTTACGACCAGCTCCACGAGCATCGCCTTCACTGAATGATCTCGCACGAAGCCGCCAGGGGACACGAAGGAGATTTGATTCCAATGATGACGTGGTGACCTTTGCGTCCTTTGTGTGAGGTGATTTGAGATGCTCCAGCAATTCAACGAGAAGAACCGCGATCTGCTGGTGAACATCAACGGCCAGATCGTCCATCGCGACCAGGCCGGGATCAGCCCCTTTGATTCGGCGGTGCAGGGTGGTGATGCCGTCTGGGAAGGATTGCGACTTTATGACGGGCGCATTTTCAAATTGACGGAACACCTTGCGCGGCTCAGGCGTTCGGCGGAAGCGCTCGCCTTTACCGAAATTCCCACCAGCGAAAAAATCCTCGATGAGATCAAACGCACGCTGGCCGCGAACCAGATGCGCGACGGTGTTCATATTCGACTGACTTTAACCCGCGGCGTAAAGGCTACCTCCGGAATGG
>JBEEHO010000144.1:0-4938 GCA_041167425.1 Verrucomicrobiota bacterium
CAGCAGATAAGCGGCGCTAAAGAAGGCGCTGCCGCCGACGGCGATGGTGATGGCGAGGGCGAAAAGTTTTCTCCACGCGGAAACCGGCACGCCGACATCGAAAAGGAAATGTTGCGCGAGCAAACAGATTGCCGCCAACAACGCACCGGCAACGAGCAGCTTCGAGAAGGTCTTCACCATCTCCCCGGTTTCGAGCCGGCCGGTGTAGCGGCGCATCATCCAGTAGAGAAGGAGAAAGTTCGTGATCGCAACCACACTGGTGGACAGCGCGAGACCGCGATGACCCAGTTTCAAGTGGAAGGTGAAAAACCAGTTCAGACAAAAATTCACTCCGATCGACGCCAGACTTACCAGCATCGGCAAATTCCGTTTGTCGATCGCGTAGAAGGCCGGCGCGAGGACCTTGACCGCCGAGTAACCAACCAGCCCAATCGCATAAAACCGGAGCGCTTCCGCCGTGTGCAGGGTCGCGTCCGAGGTGAAGCGGCCGTGTTGATAGATCAGGCCGATGATCGGTTGCGCGAGAATGATGAGGCCGATCGCAGAAGGAATGGTCAGCAGCATGACGAGACGAATCGAATGCGCGAGGGCGCCGCGAAATTCCGATTTGTTTCCGAGAGCGGCGCTCCGGGAGACCAGCGGAAGCGTCACGGTCGCGATGGCCACGCCAAAAATTCCCAGTGGCAATTGCATCAAACGAAACGCGATATTCAGCCAGGTCATCGGTCCATCCCCGAGCGAAGAGGCGAAGCCGCTGTTTACCGCGACGTTTACCTGCACCGCGCTTGCCGCGATGGTCGCCGGACCCATCAGCGCCAGGATGGTGCGCACGCCCGGATCGCGCCAATTGAAATCGGGGCGAAAGCGAAAACCGACGTGGCCTAACGAGGGCAATTGGACGACGAGCTGAAGCAGACCCCCGATGAGCGTAGCGATGGCAAGCCCCATGAGACCGCGCTCGCCGAAATGCGGGTGCCGCCAATCGGCCTGCGGTTCGAGCCAATAGCAAAGCACGACACCGCCGATGATGGAGCCGAGATTGAAAAAGCTCGAAGCCATTGCCGGCATGCCGAAAACATTTTTCGCGTTCAACATCCCCATGACGAGCGCCGCGAGCGAGACGAGCAGAATGAACGGGAACATGATCCGCGTGAGCTGGATCGTGAGCGCCGCTTTTTCGGCGGGAAAACCGGGCGCGAGAATGTGAATGAGGATCGGCGCGCCGATGATCCCGAGCACGGTCAACGCGCTCATGAAAATAAGGGTGAGGGTCGCGACCTTGCTGGCGAGGCGCCAGGCGGAAGCATCGCCTTCCGTGGCGATGCGACGGGAGAAAGTGGTAACGAAAGCAGTCGAGAGAGCGCCCTCGGCGAAAAGATCGCGCAACATATTGGGCGCACGGAACGCGGTCAGAAACGCATCCATATTGCGCGAAGCGCCAAAGAGCGAGGCGAAGACGACTTCGCGCAGCAGGCCCAAAACCCGGCTGCACAAAATGGCGATGCCGACGATGCCGGTCGCGCGCGTGCTGACGCGTTTGTTCGGGCTCGCGGACTCGGTCACGGCGCAACAGAACAGCGGAGTCGCGATTTACGAAAGGGAAATGTCTGCATCCGTGTAGCCACGGCCCTGTGGGCCGTTTGCAATCGAAGCGGCGAAGAGACGGCCCACAGGGCCGTGGCTACAACGGATCGGAAGTGGTAGGAGTCTTCTCCGCTTTCGGGACAAGGAAGCGCTGGTAGACGAACGAAGCGACAATCAAAATGATGGCGACCCCGATGAACGCTCCGATGCGATAGAGTTGACCGAGATTCCCCAGATCGTGGAGGAGGAGCTTGACCAGCGTGATGGCCAGGAGCGCGATCCCGGAGTAGCGAACCCAGCGCGTCTTTTGTCGCATCCCGATGAGCAGCAGCGCGAAAGCGAAGAGCGCCCACGCGATGGAGTAGGTCATGTCGCGGGCCAGGTTCCCCGAGAACGAGAAGGTGAGCGTGGGCCCGATCGAGAAATAATCGGCGATCTCGATGTTGAGCAGCAGGAAGCTCAGGACGGCGCCTAACGAATAGAGAAGTGCCGGGGTCGTTCGTTCGAAGGACGATTCCCGCGGAGCGCGAAAGAGCCAGGCCCCACCGAAGAGACAGAGAATCGGGACGCCGTAACCGTAGAGGTACCAATTCCAAAGAGGGGTCGCGGTGCGCCGGTGATATTCGAGCACGGCCGGATTCAAAGCCAGCCGGACAAAAGCGATGCCGAGCAAACCGGCGCCGACGTAACGCAAGCCGCGATGAGGCGCGAGGCGGAACAGCCAGAGAAGCGCAAAACCCTCCAGGGCCCAACCGACCGTGATCCATTCGCGATCGAATTGGATCGGGAAAATAAGACTGATGAAAAAGAGCGCCGCGCCACCCTGCCACGCGAGGCGCGCGTCGCCGGAGGCGGGCGCCGCTTCTCTTCGCCTGACCAGAACAAATGCGCCGGCGGCATACGGCAGAACAAAGGCGGCGGGGATGAATCCGTTGCGCAGGTTCGGAAAGGTGGCGCGAATGATTTCGTAAATGAGCCAGAAATGCAGCGGCCCGGAAAGTGCCCCCACGGCCCACGGCAACGGCTTGCGTTCTTCGGCCGAGAAAAAAGGATAGCCGAGGAAGATCAGACAAAATGCGAGCTGCCATCCAAGCGCGAGCGCGCCGTAGCCACTGGTGAAATGCAGGTCCTGCCATGCGCGCTCCACGGCCCAGGTAAAAGCGAGCGCGATCAGAGCGATCCAGCTGCTGCGCGACAGAACCCCGAGCCCAAGCAAAAGCGCCGCGAGAAAAAACGCGGTAATGAAAAAGGGAGTCGGATTCACGATCGGCAGCTTCGCGATCGCCATAAGCAGGAGCAGAAATGGCATCGACGCGGCGAGCGCAGGGATATTGCGCCGGGCATTTTCCGAACCGGGAAAGAACCTGCCAGCCGCGAAGAGCGCCGCCGAGAAAAAGAAAGTCCCGGATCCGGCCGCCACGATCAAAAAGCCACGGAGATCGATTTCTCGTGGAACGGTCAGGATCCAGAGAACCGCCGCGACGACGGTGACGGCCAGCGCGATAACGATGGCCGGAAGAGAACGACGGGCGAATGCCACTCCGACCGCAATGAGATCAAGAACCAAAACGCAAACCCAGACCGCCGACGAAGTTTCGTTTCTCCAAACACAGAGGCAAATCAGCACCAGCGGCAGCAACGGCAGATAACTTTGCCACGCCGGATCTTTCGACGTCGGCGCTTCCGCTTTCGGCCAGAACGCGAAGCCCGCGTGCAGAATCGCGAAGACGATGTAACCGCCCAGTCCCCACCAAAGCAGCGCGTCGTTCAGATAATTTCCCGTCCACGATGCGAGGAAAAGAAACACAGCAAGGCCACCAATCGGGGCGAGCGGAATCCCTTTCGAAAACAAGATGGGAATCAGGAGCAGTCCGGCTTCGGCGACGAACACGAAGGTCAAAAGGAAACCGGGTCTGCGGCCAAGTTCCGGATAAGTGAGGAGACAGAAGGCCCAGGCCAGGGCGGTGAAGCCCATCGTGACCGCGGCTCGCATGGTCCAGTCCTCCGCCGGAACGGCGCGACGCTGGAAGGCCAAGAATGCGAGGAACTGAACTTCGAAGCCGAGAAAAACGGCGAGCGAGATGTTCGCTTTCGGATAATCGAAGAAACGATAAGCCCAGCCGAATTCGATCAGAACGGTGCCGGCCGCGGCGAGCAGGACCAGATAATTCCAGCGCTGGCGCAGCGCCACGGCGGCGACGCCGACATTGAGGACCGCGATGTAACCGAAGAGAGCCGTTGGATTATCGACGCCGGTCGAGAGCAAAACCGGAGTGAGAAATCCGCCCAGCAACCCAAGAACTACGATCACCTGCGCGTTCATTCGAACCGCCAGGAAAAAGGCCGCGCCGGTTACGATGGCCATCGAAGCGAAGGCGGGAACGAGCGCGATGAGGTGATAGAAAACGTGCGCGGCGAAAATATTCCCGTAGAGAACGAGCACCCCGGTCGCGCAAAGACTTTGTCCCGAAACGCGATAGCGCCGTGTGGCGGTGAGCCAGCCAATCACGATGAGCGCGATCCCCAGCGCGGTGCCGATCGCGACGCGCATGGCCGGCGTAATGAGATTATTCTCGAAGGAATATTTGACGAGAAAAACGATCCCGAGGAAAAGGATGAAGCCGCCGATCCACGCGAAAAGTTTCACGCCGAGGATTGCTTCCCAATCGATCGGCTTGGTCACGCGCGGTGGCTTGATCGGCGGTGTGGATCGCACCGGTGGGAGCGGCGGCGGCATGCTGGCGGCAGCCACGGAAGGCGCCGGTGCTGGAGCGAACGGTTGCGCGGGCAATGGCGGCGGGACTGCCTGCGGCCGGGCCGCGCGTGGCGCCGGTTCCGCCGCGGGCGCAGGCTGCGCGACGTCGGTGTCGCGAGATTCCAGCGCACCGATGCGATGGGTGAGGTCGCGCACCGTTTTCTTGAGTTTTTGAAGCTGCACCACCCCGACCACGATCAGGGCGATCGGCAGCAACAAAACAATAAAGCCAAGGAGAGCGAATGGATCCATGAAAGTCAGAACGCAGATACGCGAAGGCCGCCGAAGCGATTCATAATCCTGTGGGGAAATCGAGAAATTCCCACGGCAAATCGAATCGATCGGACAAGTGCGCGGCCAGTGCTTTCACCCCAAAAGTCTCCGTCGCGTAATGCCCGCCCAGCAGCAGATTGATTCCAAGTTCCCCGGCCGCGACCGCCGCCCAATGAGGCGCTTCGCCCGTGATGAAGGTATCGATGCCTTCCGCCGCCACCGCGTAAATCTCCGAGCCGGCGCCTCCTGTGATGAGAGCGACTACCTGCGCTTCTTCGGGTCCGGCCGCGAACATTTTCACCGGCCCGCCTAACGAGTGCTCGAGC
>JBEEHO010000145.1:0-7385 GCA_041167425.1 Verrucomicrobiota bacterium
GCCGGCCGTAATCTCCCAAAGCCCGCAACATCAAGGCGGCCTTGGCAGCGCCCGTTGGCGCGGTCTGAGAAGCAGGAATCGCCCGATATTCCGGCAGGGCTCTCAATGCTCCATAGACGCCCACGACCAGCAGGCAACAAACGAGCACGAAGAGCTTCGCCTTTTTCGCGGGTTTCCGATCGAAAAGGAAAAGACAAAGAAGAAAAACCAACATCCATACCAAACCGGTTTCCCTGGAGCAGAGCGCTAGCAGCCCGGACACCGCGGCGAGGAAGAAGCAACTCGAACGGAAAACTGTTTGCGACAGGTCGCGCGCGCGAAGGTAAAGAAGCCAGGCACCGCAGGCAAAGAAGAACGCAAGGCTATCGGCGCGTCCTGAGATGTAATCGACCGCGGCGCTATGCACCGGGTGGATTATCCAGAGGAGCGCGACGAAGAACGCAGCCGCTGAGAGAGCAGGCCCCTTCTCAACCGGATAGTGCGTGGCGATCAGCCGAAGCAGCCGTTGCAGAAGGAGGTAAAGCAAGATCCCGCTTCCGATGTGCCAGAATAAATTAGAGAGATGGTAACCGTAGGCATTGGTGTTCCAGACTAGATAATCGAAGACATACGATATGGTTTGGACCGGCCGGTAATGTCCAGCGTGTGAGTCTGGGAAGAGGTAATGGCGGAAGGCTTCCGGAATCAAAAGCGGACTCTTGATAAAAGGGTTATCGCGCACCAGATAAAGGTCGTCCCAGAGTAAGGGCCCCTGCAGGGCCGGGTAGTGAACACCGGCGCCGACGATCAAGAGGACCAGACATCGGAGCCACTGACGTTCGGTGAAGGCCACGAATGTCCGCCACGCCGATTGAGGACGTGTTGGCGACATTCGAACTGTGATGGACTTCGTCTCAGTCATGGTACTCGTCTTCCCTTTCCCCTGGCCAGGAAACAAGAGGGCGTCCTTCCGTTACCGAAAGGACGCCCTTCATTATTGTCTGCGAAGCGTCTTAGTTGTAAGGCGACCAAAAGGCATCGTCCGTCACGTCAGAGAGATTCGCTTTGGTGGCCGCGTCCACATGAGGAAGCGAATCCACCACTTGATCTCCATAAGCGTTTCCGAACAAATCCAGGCCGCTGACGTAGAGGTTAGTGTCTTTCTTGAGGTAGTTAGTCCAATCAGGAACGGTGACCGCGTCTCCGCTCTTTTTGGAGGTTTCAATGGCATATTGATCCATCGCCCCACTGATGAGACGCAGATCATTCAGAACCTTGGAGGCTTGCGAACGCTTTCGCGCCCGCAAGAAGCCGGGCACAGCAATCGCCGCAAGGAGCGCGATGATCGCCACCACAATCATGATTTCCACCAGCGTGAAGCCGGCGCGTTTAGTCGTAAGTTTTCGTAGCATACTCGTGTATCTTTCTGTTATTTATTAGTGCGAGGTGCGAGGTGGCAGGATCTTGCGGTCTTGTAGCTCACAACTCATTCCCTGCCACCGGCGAACCGATGACAGGAGAATGAATCGTCAGATTCTTATTGGTATGGAGACCAGAACGTGTTGTCGGTCACGTCTGAGAGTGCGTTCTTGGTCGCGGTTGGCACCTTCGGCAGTGAATCCACCGTTTGCGCGCCGTACGAATTTCCAAGGATGTCGTTGCCGGTCAGATACAGATTAGTGCCCGCCTTCAGGTACTTGGTCCAATCCGTGATCGCGACGGTATTGCCGCTGGCTTTGTTATTTTCGATTGCATACTGGTCGACTGCGGAGTCGATCAAGCGCAGATCGTTAATGACGCGGCTAGCTTGCGAGCGTTTGCGGGCGCGGAGGAATCCGGGCACCGCGATCGCTGCCAGCAACGCGATAATCGCCACTACGATCATGATTTCCACGAGGGTGAAGCCCCCGCGGCGTTTGTTGAATTTGTTTAACATGTCTGTTTGCTTTCTTTTTTATCTTGTTTGTTTGACTGCGATCCACGATACCGACCGCGGATGTGCCCCTGTCTAAAGCAGTGTTGATGCCAAGGGGGCGTTTTTTACAATTACTAGAATACGGCTGAGGTCTGCAGGCGATGGCCCCAGCGGGAGCAGCCTTCTCAAGATTATCTAACGCCTCTCGCCCGATAGACTTGTATGCCGGCAACTCCGGGGATAAGGCATGGGGCAGTGACCACGACCAAGCCGCTGGGAGGTGATTCCCGTAAAGGACCAATTTTCGGCTTCGCCTTGGTCTTCTTCGGCGTCTGCACCTGGACCTCTTACGCCCACTGGGCGAACTTCGAATACCGGACGTTTGATCTGGCTTATTACGTCCAGGCTCTCTGGCAGCTCATTCACGGACGGTTTGAAGTGTCCGTCCAAGGTGTCCCGCTCCTCGGGAATCATGTCGAGCCCATTGTCTTCTTAATAACGCCACTCTTTTTGCTCGTTCGTCACCCGATCATCTTCGTCCTGGTGCAGAACGCCGCGCTTGCCTCGATGGGGCCGGTCGCGTTCGCCATCGGCCAGCGGCTCGGTCTTGATCGTAAATCAGCGCTCCTGCTGGCCGCTGCCGTACTGATTACACCGGCGACCGGTTACATCGCGCTGCATGAATTCCATCCCGAAGCGCTCGCCGCACCCTTCCTGCTCCTTATGCTGGAAGCGCGGCTTCGAAATTCGCTCCGAGCGCACTGGATGTGGTTGATCGCTGTCCTCGCGTGCAAGGAAAACATGGCCTTGCTTCTCGCCGCCTACTGCGCGGTGCATGTCGTCCTCGAGCGCAAACGGCCGGCGGGTGACTTACTGGTCTGGTACCTCTGGCCTCTCGGACTATCGATCTTTTGGTTCTTTCTCTGCACGAAGTTGATCACGCCTTCGCTGAACTCGGGCAATATCGACTACCTGGCTTTATACGATCGGCTGGGCGCATCAGCTGGCGATATTTTGGTGAAGGCGATCACGCAGCCGCAGCGGATCTTTGCCGCACTCTTCCACGCCCTCGCCCATGGCAACCTCCTCTGGGCTCTGCTCCTTCCTTTCCTGGCCCTGCCACTCGTTAGGCCGCGCTGGCTCCTCATCGCGACACCGATCCTTCTTCAGCATCTTCTCTCCTGGCGTTCTTCGGAGTGGACGATTTACTTTCATTACGCGGCCCCTCTTCTCCCGTTGTTTTGGATTGCGCTCGCGGAAGGCGTCGTGAGCATCAATCGCTGGCCACCGCTTCCCTCTCCCCTTCGGCGATCACTTCCCTTTCTCGTGCTCGCAGGGTGCGTTATGGCCCAGCTCTTTCTCGGGCCTGCCCGCGATATCGCCGCTACCACTGTGAATTGGCCTCGTGGCGAACAGAACCGCGCCCGCAAGATGGCATTCATCAACCAGATCCTGCCGGACGCCAGTGTCCTCGCACCCTTTCCCTACCTGACCCATCTGGCGACGCGCGAGAAATTGTATTCGCTGCACTTTGTTCTAAAAGGCCTAAAAACGCTAAGCCGTGCAACCTATGAACCGCCTCCGCCCACGGATTTCGTTCTGATCGACTACGATGATTCTGCCACGTTCGATGCGGAGGCTGGTTACTATCATCCCGCGATGAAGACCGTCGATGGACGCGTGATTCCCTCGAGCGATCATCTCTTGCACGAGTTCTTGAGCCGCACATCATGGACGGCGAGGTCCTCCAATGAACTGACACTTCTACGGCAGGGAAAAGCGGTGACAGACCTGGCGGCTCCGAGCCTCGCTTCCAGCGTCATCGGCCAGATGGGAACCGGGACGGCGCTGGCCGGCATCAACAAGTCTGGGAACGAACTCGCCGAGCAAGGACTGGATGTCACCATGCAGTGGGATTTCCAGAACGAGCGAGATGTTTTCCCATGGCTGTTCGTTAAGCTCACCCCCCGCGATCAGGGACGGGGAATCATTATTTCAAGGGGCCTGTGCGCGCCCGAAGCCATGAGCGGGCCGTATCAGGAGACCTGGCACATTACTTCCTCCGAGCGAATTCCCGAAGGAGATTACCGGGTCGAAGCCTTTTTTCTGGATAACACCAGGCGCGTCTGGGCTGCCAGATTAGGCGATACTGCAACGCCAATCTCATTACTCGTTCCCGCTGTTTCGCTGGGTGACCTTAAAGTGATGGCTCGGAAGAACCCTTCCCGCAATTAACATGACTTGGTCGAACACTTTTTCGCGGCGACTGAATCTGGGAAACGCGTTGCGCGGCTCGCCTGGCCCCGCCCATTACCTGTTCGCTTTCGTGTTCCTGGTCCGCTTGATCGCGCTCGCCCGGCTGACTTCTTCTCCCTTTCTGCTTCCAAGCGCCGGGGACATGCACTTCTACGATGATTGGGCCCAACAGATCCTTCACGGGCGACTCACCGATCACTTGGCTTTTTATGGCCTGCCTCTTTACGCCTACCTTCTCGCCTTCCTCTACAAACTTTTCGGCTATAGCCCCTTCGTTCCCGGTTTCCTCCAAGTGTGCCTCGACGCGGGAACGGCCACGCTCCTTTACCAGATCGCACTTCGTATCTTTCGTCAGCATAACGGTCGCGAGCCTGCTGGTAATCGCGGGAACGTGATTGGCATTCTAGCAGCCTTGGGTTGGGCCTTCTTCATCCCAGCCCAAGCCTATTCAGTAATCCTGATGCCGACCGCATGGGGTGTTTTCGTATTCTGGTTCCTGGTCTGGGAGATGGTAAAAACCAATTACGCCCCTACTCCCCTTCGCAGCCTCGCTTATGGCGCCCTCGTTGGAATCACCGCCACCGGCATCGCCACGATCCTTTTCATCCTACCGTTGCTGTTAGCCGCTGCTTTCTTGAGACCACAGTTGGATGGCCTGAAGCGCGCGCCCTGGAATGTCCGCGGTCGAGCAGCAGCTCTCCTTTTCCTTGGCCTCGCTGCGGGAACTTCACCCTGCTGGGTTCACAATTACTTTGTCGCGCGCGATCCGGTTTTCTTATCGGCCCACAGCGGAATTAACTTCTGGCTCGGGAATAATCCAGACGCGACCGGTTATCCGCGCTTCCCCGGCTTGCACGCGGGACAAGCCGCGATGTTAAAGGATTCGGTTGATCTCGCCGAGAGTGCCGCCGGCAGAAGTCTGAAACGTTCCGAGGTGTCGGACTACTGGGCGGCCAAAGCACGAACCTACATCCACGATAACTTCCGCGCGTGGCTGAAGCTAATGGGCCGCAAACTGATTAACTTCTGGAACGCATTTGAATACGACGATATCAGCATCATCGACAAACTCCGCGGCAATGGCGTCATTCTACCCGGGCTCCACTTCGGCCTGGTCGCCGCCTTGTCCCTTCCCGGAGTTTGTTTTTCGATCCGGCAATTTCCGGCGACTCGCTGGCTCGCCGCGGCCATCCTGTTGCATCTGGCGGCGGTGCTGCCGGTCTTCGTGACAGAACGTTATCGACTCCCCGCGGTGCCGGGTTTGCTTTTGTTTGCCGCTGCGGGCGTTTGGGTTTTTTGGAAAAACTGCACCTTGCTGCATTTCAAATTCCTTGCCGGTTATATTGCGCTTTTGGGGGTAGCCGCCGTGCTTGTGACTTGGCCGCAGCGCGATCCCGCTCTTTGGGCTCTCAAGTTTTACAACTCCGGATCGCAAGCCCTCGACCTTCAGCAATGGCCCCGTGCGCAAAGGGAGCTGGAACTCGCCCACGCCTACGCGCCCGATAGCACTGAAATTAACCTGGCCTTGGGCAACCTTTGGCAGCAACAAAAAAACACACCTCGAGCCGAGGCTTACTACCTTGCTGTCCTAAAAATGGATCCACGCCACAAAGCTGCACTTAGTAATATGGGTGTGCTCGCTTTATCTGAACAACATTTGCATAATGCACTCGACTACCTTCGTGCGGCGCTCGCCGTCGACCCGACTGATGCCAAGACCCATTACCTCTATGCCCGCGCACAGTTCGAAGCCGGTCATCCCGACGAAGCTCTGTCCGAAATCCAAATTGCGTTGCGGCTTCGGCCCGGCCAGCGTGAATTCGAAGACCTATACGACAGGATTCGCCGATAATGGCGGTAGAAGGCTTATGAGTAACTCCAGTTTATATGCCTGGACGCCTTTGCGTTCGCAAACAGCCGGAAACCAGTGATGCCAAAGGCCCCCACTTTATTCGCGGCGACGCCGTTTCTTTATTACGCGATCGCGCTCGCCGCTCTGCTTGGCTTCAGTATCCTTGCTTCGTTGAACCGCAAAGCCGTGGCCAGGGCGTGGAACGCTGAATGGCTTTTCCTCACGCTGGCCGGATGCACAGTCCTTGTCTGGCGGTGGCCGGCGATGCTCTGGCCTTACCCGTTTAATATCGACGAAGGAGCCTTTGCGGCGTGTGCGCTCAAGGCCACAAAGGATCTCGCCCCCTGGCGCGGTTTCGATGCCGGCTCGAGCGGCCCTCTCAATCCCGACATCCTGGCTTTGCCGGCTTTGTTCGGCGGAGAAATCACTTTTTTTTCCACCCGCGTCATCGGCATCTGCCTCCTTTTGGCCGCGATCTACCTCCTTTATTTTATCGTCAAGTGGACCGAAGGAGAAGCAGTCGCGCGGATCGCCGTCGTTCCACCGGTTACCCTGTTATCCTTAACCAGGGCGCGCGATTTTCTGCAATATTCCAGCGAACAACTCCCGATTTTCTTGACCACGCTCGCGCTAGGTGGTGCGGTTTTTCTGGCCACCCGGGCGCAAACAAAGGTGTCGCGTCTCGCTTCTTGTGCGGTAAGCGGCCTTGCACTCGGAAGCGTTGCCTTCGCGAAGCTGCAGGCGCTGCCGATCGCCGTCGCCATCCTCGCCTTCCTCGTCTGTCTCATTCTGCTCCGGCGCTCCGCCCTGCTCGCGATCAAATGGGCTGAGCTAACCACGGTTCTTGTCACGCTTTGTGCCGTACCGGCAGTAATGGCCCTTAGTCTCTGGAAAACAGGTCAGTGGCATTATGCCATTAATTCGTACCTTGGATCCGCCGCCACCTATGTGGCGGCGGGTGGCAGAGTTGGTTTGAGTTTTCTCTTTGGAACAGTTCCTTCCTACACGGTTTTTGCAGCCTGCTCGTTTCTCGCCATTGTGACAGGATTGATTGCGCTTTGCTGGCGAGGTGGCTGGAGGTCACGCTCCTTCCGGACCCTGGCTTTTGCCTTTGCTTTCCTTCTTGTCTGCTTTCTCGTAATCTACCTTCCCGGACGCGCCTTCCCGCATTACCTGCTACTGTCGGTTTTGCCGCTGGCTCTTTGCGTCGCATACGTAGTCGGTGTAGTTTTCAAGGCCTATCTTTGGCAAGGCAGAGATGCACTGGTTTCCGGCGCGATCGTCGCCTGGTTTGTGCTACCGGCTTTAACTACGGCTTTGGCCTTGCCCAATCCATACCTTCGTTATTTCTTCTCAGAGATACCGCTTGCTCCAGACCCAAGG
>JBEEHO010000146.1:0-6668 GCA_041167425.1 Verrucomicrobiota bacterium
GGGACCGGGGCGGTTGCGCGCGAATAGTCCGTAAAACATCCCACCCAGAGCGCCAAGCACGATTTGTCCGGCGATGACGGATCCGACGCCGAGCTGTTTCATGTGGTTGTAGCCACCGACCCGGCCCATCAGCGAGAGAAACTGGTCCGCCGGAATAAAGACGGAAAGACGATCGCCCAAGATTGCAATCGGCGTGGCCACTCCGAAAAACCAGGCGAGCAGGAACATGACGACGGTCATGCCCAATCCCGCGACAACGCCCGCGAGTAATCCTGCACCGATGGCACGAGCGCGGGTCATCCCGCGAGCTTATCGAACCGGCGCGAACACTGAATACAAATCTGCAATGGAGGCGGCGCGCGCTCGGGCCGCAGAGTTGAAGCTCTGTTTTATCTTACCTCCTCGGGCCGGGGGGAGAGTCTGCTCCTGTTCGTTCCATCGCGACGCGAAATAGCGTGGCGACGATGCGGATGCCGGCCACGAATGTTCCGCGTAGCGTCCCGGATACTTTCGATTCGCCGCCAGTCCGGCACCGATGACTCACGGGCACTTCCAAAATACGAAGCCCGGCTCGCGCGGACCGCATCTGCATTTCCAGGTTCCATCCGTAAGTTTCTTCCCGCATCCCGAGCAGCCCGAGCGCGTCGCGCTGGATGGCGCGAAAGGGACACATGTCGGTATACCGAACACCATAAAGAAGGCGGAGAAGAAGGCCCGCAATCCGACCGGCAAAAACCTGCTGGAAATTCATGCTGCCGGGCTCGCGTTTTCCCCGCGTGCGCGAGCCGATCACGAAATCTTGTTTTCCTTCCGCGATGGGCTGGACCAGTCGCTCCATTAACTCCGGACAATCGCTGCCGTCTCCATCGAGAAAAACGACCACCTCGCATTCCGGTGAAAGGGCGCGAATCCCGGCGGCGCAGGCGCGGCCATAACCCGGCCTTGGTTCCGCCACCACCTTCGCACCGGCGGAGCGCGCGCAGTCCGCAGTGCGATCGGTGCTGCCGTTATCCACCACGATGACTTCGTCGGGCAAACCAGTCGTTAGGCAAGCGCGGACCACGGCCGCGATCGGCTCTTCTTCATTGAGCGCGGGGATGATCACCGAGATGCGGCGTTGAATCAGCGCGCTCATCCCAGAACCATCCACGCGAGCGAGAAATAGAAAGCGAGCGCGAAAAAATCCGTTATGGCCAGCGTCACCGGACCCGCTGCTATTTTCGGATCCAGTTTTAACCAGTGCAGAAGCGACGGCACGCTGAAGCCAAACAAACAGGCCGTAACCAGCGACAGCGCGATGCTGCCGCCGATGACCGCCGCGCTCTTCACATCGTGGCGCCAAATCCAAACGATCGCGCACACCAGTGTGCCGCACGCGAGGCCGAGAAGCAGAGCGGTGGCGATTTCCCGCCGCAGATTCTCGAGAAACCAGCGCCGCGTCAATGTGCTGACTCGCAGCGCCTGGATGGTGAGCGTCATCGATTGCATGCTCACGCTTTCGTTGAGCCCGAGGACCATCGTGAGAAAAAAAGCGACGACCAGGCTGCCGGCCAGCGTCGCTTCGAACGCGCCCGCGAGAACCGCGCAAGCCGTGCCGGCCGCGACCGTGGCGAGCAGCCACGGAAAGCGATAACGAAAGACCTTCCAGGGCGAAGCTCCCCGAATTTGCGCCAGCCGAAAACCGAGCGCCTCGAAAACATCATCGCCCAGGTTTCCGACCGTGGGCCGTTCCTGCTCGCGTTCACCCGCGTCGAGCATTTCTTCGGCAAACAGGCTCACATCCACCACGCCAACTACCCGCCGCGCCCGGTCCACCACCGGAAAGGCGAAAAATTTGTAGAGCACAAAAAATTCGCATGCCTCCAAGACCGTCGCGCTGGAGGGAATCGCAACGACGCGGGTCACCATTATTTCCTCGAGCCGCGTCTCGAGCGGCGCGGTCAGGAGTCGCCGCGTGGGCAGAACTCCGACGAGACGTCCCTCCGCATTCGTCGCAAAAAAATAAATCACGCGTTCGCCCACGCCTTCGCGCCGGATGCGTTCAAGCGCGTCCGCCACGCTCATGCCTGCATCCAGCAGCGGAAAATCTTTGCGGGCGTGATTGACGATCGGCGAATTAAAATCCGGAAGGCTGACGGCCTCGCTCATCCATCCACTTTTACGCGATGAACGATCCCTTTGCTCCGAAGAATGTTAGCGGCTTCGCTAAAATAATCGCGCACGTCCGCTTGTTGCCGAATCCAATCCAGGTATCGGCCGATGCCCGCGGCCAGATTCACTTGCGGCTCATATCCCGCAGCGCGAATGCGATCAGTTCCACTGGTGAGATGCCGCATTTCACCGGGCCGGAACTCACCTTTCGCCTCCGGCGCGATGCGAAGGCCGAGCGCATCGGAGATCAGTTCGGCCACCTCGCGAATGCTCACGCCCTTTCCGCTGCCGACATTTACCGGGAGGCCATCGAGCTGGTCACTCTCCGCCGCGAGGAGATTCGCGCGCGCGATGTCTTCGACGAATGAAAAATCGCGGGTCTGCTCGCCGTCTTCGTAAAGGACGGGCGGAAGGTTGTTCAGCAGCCGGGTGAAAAAGATTGCGATCACGCCGGTGTACGGATTGAAGATCGATTGGCGCGGCCCGTAGGTGCAGGAATAACGCAATGCGACTGCCGGAATTCCGATTTGCCTGCCCCAGAGCAAGGTCAGTTTTTCCTGGTCGACTTTGGTGAGGCCGTAAACCGTTTCGCCGCCCACGGGCGCACGCTCGGGAGTCGGCGCGCTTTTGGTGGCAGCCTGACAAACCGGGCAGTGCACCGACCAATCGCCCAGCTGCAGTTGTTCCACCGGCCGGACGTCGGGAAAAACCAAACCGTGCTCCGGACACGTCGCCGCGCCTTCGCTGTAAACGGCTTGGGAAGATGCGACGATGACTTTTTTTACCGGCAAATTTTGCTCGCGGATAATCTCGAGCATCTGCGCGGTGCCAAAGCTGTTAACGTGAACGTACTTGGCGATCTCCGGCATGTAACCTCCATAGGCTGCCTGGTGAAAGACGACGTCGATTTCCTTCAACGCCGCGGTAACCGTTTCCCGGTCTCGCACATCGCCTTCGATGAATTCGACCTCGCTCGAGATCCAGGCCGGTTTGCCCTGGCGGTGCGTTTGCGGCTCGAGGTTATCGAGAATGCGCACGGTCCATCCTTCGCGCTGCAATAAGTCCGCCACATGCGAACCGATCAGGCCCGCTCCGCCCGTGACCAGGGCCCGTTTTTGATGCGTCGCCATGAAGAGATTACTCGTTAGGCCAGATCCGGTCCCGGCCCTCTTTTTTCAGAAGATCCTCCAGATATCCGCGCGTGGCCGGCGCGGGGTAGGCTTCCGGCGCGCTTCCATTCTCGTCGAAGAATTCATGGCAAAGCCGGCGAAGCGTCGCGCGATCATCGACGTCGTACCATCTCGGCAGGAGGTGAATCTCGAGGCCGATTTGTTGGGCGCGCTCGACGGTTTGTTCCAGGACGTGCTCGGTGCTCCAGGAAATACCTTCGAAAAGTGAGCGATGCAATTTTTTGAGACCAATCAGATAATATCCGCCGTCATCGGATGGTCCGAGCACAATTCCATCTTCGTTTTCCGAGAGGATCTGTGCGGCTCGAGCAAAGGCTCGTTGCGGAACCGTCGGGCTGTCGGAATTGATCAAACAAACTGAATCGAATCCGAGCGCCAGCAAATCCTGTGTCGCCAGAGTGAGTCTTTCACCAAAGGCGTCGCCGCGTTGAGGGACGAGCTCGAATTCTTTGGGTAATATTTCTGTGTATGCTGCCTCCGCGCCGGCTGGCGTGTAAACGGCAATTCCACGAGCCCGGCCTTCGCTCGCCGCACTGGCTATCGCCGCGCTCGTATCCCGCAGGAAACAAATATTCAACTCCGCGGCTTCAGTAGGAGTGAGCGGTGGAGTCAATCGGGTCTTCACCTGTCCTGCGCGCGGAGCTTTGGTCATGACCGCCAGCGCGCACAGACGTTGGGGAATCGGAGTGGGCCTGCCCGGGTCCAGGACGCGATGAACAGCATTCATGCAGCCGTGCTGTCTGCGTTCGAAGGCAGAGTGCGTCAACCCTTTTCACAGAGGGCGTATTGATATCTCCCCTCCTGCCACGTCCTCATCGTCCGCCACGGTTGAGTGGCAAAGAGCCGGTTCATTTCTCGCGCCGATAAAACTTTAGCCCTGCTTGGCTCGCGATAGCCATTTTTAAAATGGGTGATTCCGGCCAGCGCCCACATGGTGAATAGCGGGATCGAAGCCCAGAAGGCGTAGCGTGGTTCGGCGACAAAACAGCGGCCGCCAGGGCGCAGCACACGATACATCTCCGCTACGGCGCGATTGCGATCGGGCAACACCGTGAAAAGGCGCGAGGCGATCAGCACGTCAAAACTGCCTTCGGCGTGCGAAAGATCGAGGACGTTATCGCTCTGAAAACTGCAATTTTTCAACGCCAGGGCCTGTGATTTTTCACGTGCCCACTTGAGTTGGCTGGGAGATCGATCGATTCCCAGAACCTGAATCTCCGGAAAACGCTGCGCAAATTCGCAGGAATAAAATCCAGGACCGCAGCCGAGCTCGATCAATTTCTCACCAGGGGCCGGTTCTCCTTCGGGCCAAACCGCGCGAAGCATTCGCTTCGTGTCATCGCGGAAAAGTTTTTCCCGGCAAAAAATATAGAGCCAAGCAAAATGCTCGAACAAACTATCCGCCGAACTGTTGCTGGGATCGGCATCTTCTCCACGGTGCGGCGGAGCAAACGTCTCGGTAGTGGAGCGAGAGTCGGGAGAAAACGCGGTCTTTGGCGACAGAGGCGCAGACTGGGAAGGCAGAGTTCTTAACACGGTCTTTATGATTTAAATCCTTTTAGAAACCCTGTTCTTAATCATATCGCCGCGAACAACTACCGTGGACTCCTGCTTTTGCCTCTCGGGCAGTCGCGCCAACCCCTTGTTGATAACACCTCGCGCGCGTTGTCACAAATTCCCTGGAGATGAGCAGACGAAAACTGTTAAGCCTTATTCGAACTTGTTGGATTCTTGTTGATCGTTCGTTTAACAAAGGGGCCATGAGAATCGCGTGGGTGGCGGGCATCGTTTGTTTGGTCGTCGGCAGCGGCCTCGTTTCCCTGAGCGCCGGGGAGGTCCCCACCGAGCCGACGCTTCTGCAAATCCAAAAGATTCTGGGTAAAAAGAAATTCGTGGATCTGACGCACGCGTTTGCTCCGGGCATCCCTCACTGGCACGGATTTCCCGACGAAAAAAGGGAGACGGCTTATTGGTACGAAAAAGGCCGAGGAACAATGGGAGAAGGTTTCTTTGCGGAGGTTTATACGCATGTCGGTCAATGGGGAACGCATGTGGATCCGCCGGCGCACTTCATTCGCGGTTTGCGAACCGTCGATCAGATTCCGCTCCAGGAAATGGTTTTGCCCCTGGTCGTGATCGATGTGCACGGCGAAGTCGAGAAAAATTCGGATTACATCCTTTCGCTCGAACGCGTCAAAAAATGGGAAGCGGAGCACGGCGCAATTCCCAATGGCGCCTTCGTGGCGATGCGAACGGATTGGTCAAAGCGCTGGCCGGACGGCGCCGCCATGGAAAACAAAGATTCGGCCGGCTTGTCGCATTATCCAGGATGGACCTTGGACGCGCTGAAATATCTTTATGAGGAGCGCAAAATTACAGCCTCGGGCCACGAAACAACGGACACCGATCCCGGAATAGCGGCATCAAAGGACGACGCCACGCTCGAAACTTATATTCTCAGCACGAACCATTATCAGATCGAGCTGCTGGCAAACCTGGATCAAGTGCCGGAAACGGGCGCCCTCGTCATTGTGAGTTTTCCGAAACCGAAAGGCGGCTCAGGCTTTCCGGCTCGCGTTTTCGCGATCTGTCCGTGAAGCGTTGGCGACCGCCAGAATTACCGCGCCGGTTTCGCATTCCAAATAGCGAGGGTATCCGGAGAGCCCTGATTGCGGACATCGTTATCGTTTAAGATTTCCTCTGTCGCAGCGACCATCTCGGCGCGCGGGAATACCTCCGTCTCTCCGCCCAGCATCGCGAATTCAATCGAGATGAATTCATCTTTGGAGTCCCGCAACGTTTCGACCAGGTAGGCCAGATTCTTCACCGGTTTTCCGTTGATCGATTTGACCGCTTGTTGAGAGGGATTCGAATAGCCTTTGGAGAGACGGTGCGGAAAAAATGGTGAGGAAACAAAGACAAGCCGTTGTCCCTCGGAGTCGGGGGTATCGCCGGCGCGTGCTAGAAGTGGACTCGCCATGTAAGCGAGGTCAAGCAACCAGTCCGCCGCCTTATTGCCATCCCCATAATCCGAAATAAGCTGCGAACTCGCTTCGGAAAAAACAAGCGGCCCGTAAATGAAATAAGAGGGATGGGTTCCGCGCAGATCGGGGATGAGGCGCGCCCGCCGGGAGGACGTAGGCAAGTCCACCTTCAACTCTTTTCCGGACCGGATGATGGTCAGCGGCACCTTCCCCTCCCTCGCAATCTTCTGAATCAGGTATTGGAAGCGCACGCGCAAAGAGCCTTTCAACTTTATCAATCCTTGATTGTCGACTGGCTCGTCGCCGATCCGCGTGATCACATCCCATTCTTTGAGTGGATAGT
>JBEEHO010000147.1:0-6565 GCA_041167425.1 Verrucomicrobiota bacterium
GTGTGATTGTGACAGTCCAGGACAACGGCAGGGGGATCGCGGCCGATCTAAAAGAGAAAGTGTTCTCGCCGTTTTGCACAACCAAGGCGCGGGGAATGGGGCTGGGCCTGCCGATTGTCAAACGAACCGTCTTCGATCACAACGGCCGGGTGGATATTGATTCGAATCCGCATGGCACATCCGTGAGTGTGATGCTGCCAGCCAGCCCGAACGGGCACTGAACAATTTCAGATTTCAGATTTCACGTTTCAGATTTAAGCTGCAGTCCCTTTCGGCGCGGGTTAGCCGCGCCGATCTGGGATCGACAAATCCACCAACCGCATTCTCGCCATGATCGTAACCACCGCTCAACTCTACAAGGTCGCCTACGGGAAATTCGCCGTCGGGGCTTATAACATTAATAACATGGAGCAGCTCCTCGGGCTCTTTCGCGGCTGCGAACTGAGCAAGGCGCCCTTCATCATCCAGCTTTCGAAGGGCGCTCGGAAATACGCCGATAAAAGAATGCTCGAAGCGATGATTCGTACCGCCAAGGATATGTTTCCCGACGCAATTTTTGCCGTGCACCTCGATCATGGTGACGAGGAAACCTGTTACGATTGCATAGCCTCGGGATTTTACAGCTCCGTCATGATCGACGCGAGCCACGAGTCGTTCGAGGAAAACATCGCGATCACAAAGCGCGTCGTTGATCGAGCACATGAGAAAGGCATCAGCGTCGAAGCCGAACTCGGTCAGCTGGGGGGCGTCGAAGAGGACATCAAGGTGGACGAAGGCCACGCCTCACTCACGAATCCCAAGGAAGCGGTCGAGTTTGTGAAACGAACCGGGTGCGATTCGCTCGCGGCCGCGATCGGAACCAGCCACGGCGCTTACAAATTCAAAGGCCAGCAAAGTCTCCACTTCGAAGTGATCGAAGAAATCAAGGAATTGATTCCCGGCCTGCCGATTGTGATGCACGGAAGTTCCAGCGTTCCGGTCGAGGAAGTGCAGAGAATCAATGCGGCTGGCGGCAAGCTCGATCCTTCGGCCCGGGGCGTGAACGAGGAGGAATATCTGCCCGCCGCCAAACTTGGCGTGACCAAGGTGAACATCGATACGGATGGCCGCCTGGTCTGGACACGTGTGCATCGGGAATATTTTCGCGATCATCCCGAAGAGTTCGATTTCCGGCCGCCCGGAAAAATATTCGTGGAAGAATACGCAAAGTTCATTGCGCACAAGAACGGGAAGCTGGGCTCGGCCGGACAGCTCGATTCAGTTCGAGCCAGCGTGAGTTCGTAACCCGATCACGGCCGCTTCGCCCGCGCCCGACCCGCCCGAATGGCCTTCGACCCTGGGGTGAAGGAGCGGTGTGCCTTTTGACCGGGGCTGCTGGCCAAAGCGGTCATCATTAGAGAACTTTACCGAGGAAAATTCGGTCGGAACAAAGTTGGCAAGGTTAGTGCTTATACGGATTATAGTAATTATAACAATGCCGCCCATGAAAATCCTTGCCCGTAATGCCGCCGAATTCCTGCTGATCGATGATGACCCCGCAATTACGAAATTCCTCGTCACCTATCTCAAGCAAAAAGGTCACACCTGCGAATTCCTGACTGAAGGCTTCCAGACCGCGGCCTGGCTCGAACATAACAAATGCGATGTCGTCGTGGTGGACCTCAATATGCCAAAGGTGGATGGCATTTCCTTGATCTCTTTCATTCGGGAGATGAGCCAGAATTTACCGATCATCGTCTTCACGGGGGTCGGGTATGACGAAGAGCGGATGCATGCCGCCTTGCGCGCCGGGGCGAACGGTTACGTCAGCAAGAATCTGCCGATCGAGCAACTTTACTGCGTCCTTTCCCGCGTCCTTGCGACGTGCCAGCAGCGCGCCCGCCGCGAGGCACTTTCCCGCCCGCACCACGCGTTGGCGGGAGCCGCCTAAGCAGCAGCCGAGGCTGCCGCGTGAACTAGGCCGGAGAGGCTTCCTCGAGGAGCCAGCGAAGCGCTTCCGCGGAAATACATTCCGCACCGCTGGCACTGGCCGTTTCCTGTTCCAGGAAATCGCTTGTCGCCACCAAAAGTTTAAAACGCGGGGCGTATTTACTCGCCAGCCGCTCGATGACAGAATCCGCGGTCTGTCCTTCGGCGGAATAGAAGATCTGGATCTCGCCCGGATGTGAGCTCACGTTAAGCGCCGGGCCCTTGCCATCAAAAACCACCGTCACGTTCACCCCGGTCCAATCCTGATAATCTCGCAATTTCTTCACCAGCGCATCGCGGGCGAGTGAAGTGCGGCGGTCATGCAGCGCGCGCAATTCCGGCCAGGCGAAAATCACGCTGTGACCGTCAACGATGAGATATTGCGGCCGCACTCTGCGTCCTCCAAAAGATTCTTCGCAAAGGCGAATCCTCCACGAACCGGGGAGCCGTCGAAATTTACGTTTCGGAAGGAGCCGCGGCCTGCTTCTTCGGTTTGGCTTTGGTCTTCGGGGCTTCTCGCCGGATGGGCGCAGCCTTCGCGGCCGCTTTCTTTCGATCCAAATAAGCGCTGCGACGTTTGCGTTTCACTCTGACCCGATGTTGCTGACCCATAACGCGTTCTATAGGATGGAAGAGTTGCCTGCGCAACGCGAAATACGCCACGTGCGTCTGGAAATCCGCGAATCGGATTGCCATCTCTGGATTCGATTGGGTAGAAGAGATTGTGCGCCCAGCTGGATTCTTTCCCACTTTTTCGGTAACCACGCCCAAATCACTGATCGGCGCTTCCGTCCTCTTGCTCGCGCTTTCCGCGGTTTTTGGGATCCTTAATAATCAAAAGGCGCGGGGCTTGCGGGCGGAGATCACACAGAGCGAAGCCAATCGAAAAGCAACTGAACAGCTGAGCGCGAAGCGGGATAAAGACCTCAAAGCGCGCGAAGCAGCGGTCGCCGCCGCCAACAAGCAATTCGGCGACATGCCAACGAAAGCAGCGGGCACGGAATCAGAGTTAATGAAAGCGCAGACCGAGAGAAATGACCTGCAAGCCAAACTGCGCGCGAATGAAACCGAGATCGCCGACCTCCGAAAGCACATTGCGGAGGTCGAGAAGAAACCGGCCTCCGACGCTGCTTCCCCCACCACTTCCGCCGCGGATTTACAGGCGCAACTTGAGGATGCACGGAAACAGCTCGATGCGGCGGAACGAGAAAAGGCACTCCTCTCAGATAAGATCAGTGGCACCAGAGAGCGGTCGACCCCACAGGTGGAAACAGAAAAGAAAAAGCGGCAAGTGGCCGGAGGGAATCCAGGGATTCGCGGCACCGTCCTGGCGGTTAATCAGGCCTACAATTTTGTCGTTCTAAATCTCGGTGGCCGGCAGGGAGTCGAGCCCAACAGCGAGATGCTGGTTTTGCGCGGGGGCTCGTTAATCGGGAAAATTCGGATTTCGTCAGTTGAACCGGCAACCGCCATCGGCGATATCATCTCCAGCAGCTTGGCCCGAGGGGTCCAAGTGCAACCTGGAGATATTGTCGTGTATGCTGGCTCTAATTCTTAGTCGAATTACTATTCTCAAAGGCGCTGGCCTGGCGATGCTGGCCTGCCTCGCGGCTTCGCTCTCTTCTTGCGCAACGAAAAGTGCCGGCCCGCTGATCGCCGATCCCAACGCCACGCGGGAGACCGCCCTGCCGTGGAACGAACAGCAGAAGTGGGAACGAGAGGGCGACGCGGCCGCATTGGCGCAGGGACGCCGGTAACAGGCGAGCGTCCGCTCAAATCCAAAACCCGGGCGGAATCACCGCGTTCTTCGGCACCACCACGATGCCGTCGCGGATGAAATAGTTACCCGCATCCAGGTCCGGCGGCTTGCCCTCCGGCGTAATCACCACGCCATCCGCGATCCGTGCATTTTTATCGATGATCGCGCGATCGATTACACAATTCCGTCCAATCCCGATCGGCGGTAACCCGCGTTCCGCGCTCGGCGGATCCGTTTCGTAATAGTCGGCGCCCATCACGATGCTGTTTCGGATCGTGGCGCCAGTCTGGATGATGCTTCGCACACCGATGACAGATCGTTCCAGGTGTGCGTCGGAAATAATGCAGCCATCCGCGATGATCGCCTGGCGCAGCGTCGCGCCGTTAATCTTGCTGCCGGGCAAGAAACGCGGATGCGTATAGATCGGGGCCGAGGCTTCAAAGAAACTGTACTGCGGCAGGAGGTCGGTCAGGTCGAGATTCGCTTCGTAAAAGGCACGGATCGTCCCGATGTCTTCCCAGTAACCGTTGAAAACGTAACCGCTGACCTGCCGTTCCTGGATGGCCTGCGGAATGATATGTTTTCCGAAATCGACCAGATCGTTGTTCAGGCATTCAACCAGGACGTCGCGATTGAAAACGTAAATCCCCATCGAAGCCTGATATAATTCCTCGTCCGGGGCGGAGCCGACCGACGCGAGCAACTCGGGGCTCATTCTGAATTCGTTCAGCACATTCGGGTCCTTCGGCTTCTCCACGAAATGCGTGACCCGGCGATTCGCGTCGCTTTGCATGATCCCAAAATCGGAAGCCTGTTCGCGCGCGACCGGCTTGATCGCGAGCGTGATATCCGCGCCGGAGCGAATGTGCTGGTGGAGCAGCGCGCGAAAATCCATCCGGTAAAGCTGATCGCCGCTCAGGATGATGTAATAATCGAACGGCCGCTCCAGGAAGTAGCGCATATTCTGGCGCACCGCGTCGGCCGTGCCTTGATACCATTGCGAACCCTCCGGCGTTTGCTGCGCCGCGAGGATGTCGACAAAGCTGCGTGAGAAATTGTCGAACTTGTAGCTCGCCTGAATATGGCGATGCAACGACATGCTGTTGAATTGCGTCAGCACATAAATCGACCGCAGCCCGGAGTTGAGGCAGTTGCTGATTGGAATATCGACGAGCCGATATTTTCCACCGAGCGGCACGGCTGGTTTCGACCGGTCTTTCGTCAGCGGAAACAAGCGGGTGCCGGCGCCGCCTCCCATGATGACCGCCAGCGTTTGTTGCGTGGTGCCGGGAGGTAAGGCAGGCGTGGACAGCGCGGAGGCTGGTTCCGAAGAAAAACTCTGGCGCGGCTCGCGCTTGCTGGTTGCCACAAAATCATTAACGCAGATTTCCCCGGTTCCCATCAACCTTTTTGCATCTGATCTGGTGGCCGGCGCAGCTGGTTGCGCCAGTCCCAGCTTAGTGTCACGCTCCTCTTCTATATGTGTGGCATCGTCGGATACGTCGGGCGCTCGGAGGCAGCTCCCATCCTGCTGGATGGCTTGCGCCGCCTGGAATATCGCGGCTACGATTCCGCCGGAGTCGCGATCGTTGATGGCGAGCGCGTCGAAACGCGCAAATGCGCCGGGCGCATCGCGGAGCTCGGGAAGCTCATGGCGGAAAACCCCCCCACCGGCACTTACGGTATCAGCCACACTCGCTGGGCCACTCACGGAAAGGCGACCGATCAAAATGCGCATCCGCATTTCGATGCCACCGGAAAATTGGCGCTGGTGCATAACGGCGTGATCGAAAATTACCAGGCGCTGAAGGACGAATTGGTTCGGGATGGCGACAACAACTTCAGCTCCGAAACCGATACCGAAGTCCTCGCGCATTTGATTGGGAAAATTTACGATACTTCCGTCGCCGAAGCTGCCAGGGCGGGCTCCAACGGAAACGCCTCCGCTCAATTGCCGAATAATAAAGGACGTTTGGTCGAGGCCGTTCGCACTGCTTTGCGCCAGGTCATCGGCACCTATGGGATCGCTCTCGTGCATCAGGACATTCCGGACTTCCTCGTGGGCGCGCGGCGTGGCAGTCCGCTCGTGCTCGGCGTGGGCAAGGATGAAAATTTCCTCGCCAGCGACGTCAGCGCGATCGTCGCCTATACCCGCGACGCGGTTTACTTGAACGACTTCGACGTCGTCGCGGTCGAGCGGGACAAATTCGAGATCAGCTCCGTCGCCGGGCAGGGCGGCAATTATCAGCTGAGCAAAGTTGAATTTACCGACGCGGATATCAAGAAGGGCGATTACCCGCACTACATGCTCAAGGAAATCTTTGAGCAGCCGGGTTCCGTGCTCGATGCCATGCGCGGGCGTCTCAGTCCGGAAGAATGCACCGCCAAGCTCGGCGGGTTGAACATGACGCCGGGGCAATTGCGAGACGTGGGCCGCGTTGTCCTCACCGGTTGCGGGACTGCGCTGCACGCGGCGATGATCGGCGAATATTCGATCGAGCAACTGGCCCAGATTCCGACCGAGGTCGAATACGCCAGCGAATTCCGCCACCGGAACACACCGATGACGCGCGACACTCTCGTCTTCGCCATCAGCCAGAGTGGCGAAACCGCGGACACCCTCGGCGCGATGCGCGAGAGCCGGCGCAAAGGTTACCGCACGCTCGGTATTTGTAACAACGTCGCGAGCACCATCGCGCGTGAGAGCGACGGCGGTGTCTATATGCACGCCGGCCCGGAGATCGGCGTGGCTGCGACGAAGTCGTTCACGTCGCAGGTGGCCATCCTCACGGCCATCGGCCTGCTGCTGGGTCGCATGCGGCATCTCTCGACTTCCGA
>JBEEHO010000148.1:0-20397 GCA_041167425.1 Verrucomicrobiota bacterium
TCGTCCTGATCGTTTTTTTGAACATCTTCAATTTTTATCTGAGCCGCTTGAATCGGCGGACGAGGTCGCCCGTCCGAACCTACGGCGCCGCGGAGATTGTTGCCCGCGAGCCGACAGGGTAGCGGTCCGATTCGAAAAATGGAGACGGCCTGCCCTCGGTCCGTTGGGAAATACTCATGCTGTCTCTCCCGGCGCGAGAGCGCGCCCGCTCCAACTGCGATCGCTACTGCTTCGCCGCGTATTTCGGATCCCGCACTTGTTTGCGAATCGCCGCGAACATTTTTCGAAGCCCGATCTGGCTGCCGGTATTTTTGATGAAGGCGGGTAGGATGCCTCCGCTGTCGGTGTAGATCATATAGGTGGCGCGTGTCGTATGAGGACCGAGGGGTTCGAGCAGCCAGCTCCCTTCGCACAAATTCACGCGCACAACGCCTCGCTTTTCCGCTGGACCGAGCTCGTTCTCCGTTTGCCATCGGCTGAAATAACTCGTACCGCCCTCGGCGGTTTTGGCTGTGGTCCGAACGCGCACCGTGTAGTCGCGATCGCTCACAAGAGGGGCGGAGATTCGTTGGTAAGTCAGTACGTCATCACCCTCCCGTTTTAAGACCCGGCATTCCACCGTGTACGGCATGAATTTCGGGTACGATTCCACGTCGTCGATCACGGCGTGAACCACCTCGACGGGCGCTGCGATCTCCCCAATGACCCGGGACTCATTGTGTCCCGGACCGGCCCGAGGCCGGCGATAAATCATGATGTTGTCGCTGTTCGAGACGAGGGTCCATCCATCGGAAGCCTCGGGCGCGGCGGTTATGAGTTGTGGGAAGATCCCGCAGGTCGTCAGAGCAAAGAGAAAGCAGCGAAGATTTCGCGAGGTCATCTCGGGTGGGGCCTCAACTTGAGCGAACCGCCGGTGGGAGACAAAATGTTTCTGACGGCTTCCAGTTTCGAACAGCCTCGTGTGTCATGAACAGCGATGACCCTGCAGCAACATGTTTGCTTTCTTCTCCAGCCGCCTTGGATGTCTCGGATCGATCGCTGTCTCGATCATCGGAACAATCTTCCTGATTTTTTTGATGCGCGGTTGCCACTGATCGCGGGCATCCGGGAAATCTGGCCCGTGCGTCAGTCTCGCCGCCGCACGCTTCCTGCGCCGCTGATTCTTTTTTCGATCTCCGGATTGCCGCTATAGCTCACCTTGCCGGCTCCGGAAATCGCGACCTTTAATGTCTTGCTCACGGTCACGTCCGCTTTTCCCGCTCCCGAGATCGAGATCTCGACCGTTTGGGTTTGGAGTGCGGAGGCCTCCAGCCTGCTTGCGCCCGACATGCTCGCCAAAAGTTCTTCGACCGTCCCGTCCAAAATCACGCGCGTGGCTCCTGTGCTCTCAAGATAAAATCCCTTCCCGCTCAGTTTCGTCGCCGTCAAACGGACGGCGCCCGAAAAGCTCGCGCCGCTCAGGGCGGAGCTCGAAAGCGTTACCTTCATTCCTTCCGTCGGCCGGAGCTGTCCGCGCGAATGAATTCGCAATTTTTTCCCGATCACGCTGGTCTCGACATGGCCGAGCAGGTTCTGATCGGTCGTAATGCTGCAGGCCGCCGGCGCGTTCGACCACTTGATCTCGAATGCTCCGTCCGCTTCCACGCTGGTGAAATCTGCCACAGCGCGAGTCTCCGTGATGATGTTACCGTTGCCTCTGATGCCGGTGAGGTGGCAGCCGCTAAGGGAGAGGACGGCGAAGGTCAAAAGTTTCACGGCGGCGAAGGGCCGGATCGGGATGGTATTCATAGGAAATGGATCTCTTTTCAATGAGATGCCGTTCCGCCGCTATTTGGATTCAGAAATCTGAAGCCAAGTCGAAACTTGGATCGCCTACATCCCCACCGGATGGCGGGCCTGGAAGCCGCTGAGGTTCCGCCCGTCCGTGTACCATCGCGGACCCACGTCGCCGCCGCGGCGGAAATCCGTGGTGTCGAGCCGCAGTCCGGCGATGACAGCGAAGGTATGACCCGGGCGGGCGTAAACTGTGATCCAGCGGCCCCGCCCCCGCTCGCCGTAACGCGTGAAATCGCTCGATGGCAACGGTGCCGCGAGCGCGCCTGCACCATGCAGCGCAAAGGAAACGGAGCCCGAGCAGTCGTAGCCATTATCGTAAAACGAACCATGCCCACCGCCCCAGATATACGGTTTGCGGCGCAAGGTGTTCGCCGCCCAGATTGCATTCTTCACACTTTGGGGCGCTCGCGATGGCGCATAGGCAACGCCGCTGCGTAAGACCGCACGGCTGCCGGCCACGGTCGGATGATCGCCGCGCGTTTCGATCCGATTCGACTCTTCGTCAGCGTTCGGGTCAGCATCGCCATCCTGATCATAATCTTCCCGGGAATCTGACTGGGGGGCCGTGTTTCCCGTCCGACTCGGAACCAGATAAGCGGCACGAATCGGCTGTGCACCGTCGCCCAGCTCATCGGCGATTCGTTCGGCGCGAGGTGCTCTCGCGGCGATCGCGCGGGGCGCGTAGTACGCCACCTTGATTGGCGTCATTGCGGCAGCTCGCAAAACGCGCGGCGCATTGGAAACCACGGGCGCTGCTACGGCATGGACCACCGAATGCAGCAGCAAGAAAGGCTGCAAGGCCACTGAAAATGCAGTGCTCTTACGATGTCGGGATGTTCGCGCCTGAGCGTCGGGCAACGTGAGAAAAAGAAGAATGGCCGCCAGACAGAAAATCGGGCCCGGGCTCCGCTGCACCATTCTCATTTTCGAGGCTTGCACGCTTCAAAGCAAAGCTGCTCCCGCGCCAATCCCGCCGCTTTTTCGCTTCCAAAATCACGCGCCGACCCCTGGCGCCAAGCCGAGATAGATGTCGTCGCTCACTTGTTTCAGCATGAAATTCGCGACATCCGCGCGAGAAATTTTCACTGGCCAAAGATAGCTGCCAATATCGGGGCCATGATGGTAAGTGCCGAGCGCATTTCCATTCGTCAGCACGCCCGGCCGCACAATGACCCAGTCGAGATCGCTCGCCCTGATCAGTTCCTCCTGCCGCAATTTGTCCCACATGTAGAACGGCAGGATCAAAGGCAAGATGAAGAAGGTGTGCGGAAGTCCGAGACGTCCCACGCTGCTTCCAATGCCCAGAGCTGTTTCGCAGACCAGCCTCCGCACGGCGCAGGCGTTCATCGCGCGCAGAATATTGCGCATGCCGTTCGATTGAATTTTGTTCGGATAAAAGAAACGCTTGTGGCCGAGGGCGCACAACACTGCTTCTTGTTCGCGCATGGCCGATTCCACTGAAGAGTAATCCAGCACATCCCCCTGGAGCACGCGAAGATTGGCGTGCGCGATTTGAAGCCTCGCCGGATCACGCACAAACGCCGTCACGTGATGGCCCTGTTCCAGTGCCTGTCGCACCAGTTGTTGACCGGTTCCTCCCGTAGCTCCGATCACCAGAACCCGATGCGGTCCGGCCGAGGGGCGCGCGGAGGATGTTCTGGCGCGACCAACCGGTTTCTTGCGCCAAAGGAGAAGCGACAGCACCAGCGCATACGGAACCAGCACCAGAAGAAAGGTCCGCAACATCTGGCGCATGATGATCCCGGGTTCGCGCTTTTGGGAGATTTAACTTCCGCTGCTATCTTTCGTCTTTTTCCACCTTTGACGATGCGTTCCGCTCTCGATCCTCACCATTCCACCACGCGCGTACCGGAAGACATGACTGGCCGGCCGCGACGGGTGGCGACCGGCGGCATCTCGTTTCGGCAAACTTTCTCGGCGCTCAAGCATCGGAATTTTCGCCTCTTCTTTTACGGCCAGCTCATCTCTTTCACCGGCACCTGGATGACGACGACCGCGCAAGGCTGGCTCGTTTATCAACTCACCGGATCGAAAGCCTTGCTCGGTGTAGTCGCGGCGGCGGCCTCCGCGCCGATGCTGTTTTTCGCCACCTGGGGCGGCTGGGTGGCCGACCGTTATCCGAAACGTTCCGTCATCGTCGTCACCCAGACTTGCTCGATGTTGTTGTCGCTCGCGATGGCCGCGCTGGTCTGGACCAGATTAGTGCAACCATGGCACATCATCGCGCTCGCCATCGTGGGCGGAATCACCATGGCGTTCGACATGCCGGCGCGGCAATCGTTCGTGATCGAGATGACCAGCCGCGAGGATTTGATGAACGCGATCTCGCTCAACAGTTCCGCCTTCAACTGCGCGCGCATCGTCGGCCCGTCTATCGCCGGTGTTCTCATGGGGCAGGTCGGCATCGCCATGTGCTTCCTGCTCGACGGCCTTAGTTTCATCGCGGTGATTGCCGGGCTTCTCCTGATGCGGCTGCCAAAAAAAGAACGGCACATCGGGAGTGACGCGGGCCCGCTCGGCCAGGCGCTCGAGGGGTTCCGCTACGTCTGGACCCACCCGCGCGTGCTCACGATTCTTTCTCTCTTCACCGTGGTCGGCATCTTCGGCTGGTCGTACACGGTGCTCATGCCCGCGTTCGCGCGCGACGTCCTGCATCTCGGAGCGCATGGCTATGGCATCTTGCTGGCCGGAAGCGGGGTCGGCGCCCTGGCGGCGGCGCTCACGGTTGCCAGTGCGGGCCATATTCTGCCCACGCGGACAATGGCGCTCGGCGGCGTTGGAATTTTTTCCGCGGCTCTGGCGCTCTTTGCTTTCAACAAGAATGTTTATATCGCGACCCTGCTGCTGGCGGTTGTCGGGTTCGGAGTTGTCCTCTATTTCTCCACTTCCAATACCGTCCTGCAAACGATTGTTCCCGACGACATGCGCGGCCGCGTTATGGGAATCTGGGCCCTGATCTTCGGTGGAATGATTCCACTCGGCAGCCTCGAAGCCGGGCTCATGGGCGATTTCCTTGGCACCCCCTCCACCATCGCGATTGGCGCCTTCATCTGCGCGGTGGCCGCGCTGGTCACGCTGAATGTGATTAGAAAACGCGAAGCACAGCTCGCCGCCGCGACGTAGCTTTTCCGAACGCCGGGGCGTCAGCGCCCGCTCCGCCGGTCGCCAGCGGAGCAGCCGTTTATTTCTTCGCGTTAGCGGTCATTCCCAATTGCGCGAAGAGAAACGAGTAAACATCCGAGAGCTGCTTGATCCGCTCACTCAGCGCGGTGCCGATTCCATGTCCGGCGCTAGTGCTGGTCCGGAGAAGAACTGGCTTGTCGGATTTGTTCGCCTCCTCCAGGCGCGCGATCATTTTTCTTGAATGATAAGGCGCAACACGTCCGTCATTCGCGCCCGTCATCATCAGGATCGCCGGATATTTCGTCCCATCGACGACATGATGATAGGGCGAGTAAGCGTAGAGCGCCTTGAACTGCTCCGGGTCTTTCACCGTTCCGAATTCTGTCACGTTGAACGCGCCATTCGGCGCTAGCTCCACCCGCAGCATGTCATAAATGCCGACCGATGACACCACGGCGCGCATCAATTCGGGATGTTGCGTAATCAACGCGCCCATGAGCAGGCCGCCGTTGCTCCCGCCCTGGAGCGCCAGCTTTTGCGGGTTCGTCCATTTTTGCCTGATCAAGTATTCCGCCGCCGCGGCGAAATCATCAAACACGGTTTGCTTCCTGGTCAGGTTCCCGGCCTTATGCCACTCTTCGCCGAACTCGCCGCCGCCGCGAATGTTCGCGACGACATACACGCCGCCACGATCGAACCAGAGCCGGCGCGGAAAACTGAACCCGGGCGATTCGCTCACGCCGTAGCCGCCGTAGCCGTAGAGGAGCGTCGGATTCTGGCCATCCAGCTTCGTCCCTTTTTTGCGCACGATGTTCAGCGGAATTTTGGTGCCATCCTTCGCTGCGGCGAACTCTCGCGTCACTTCTATGTCATCAAATGAAACCGGTGAGGTGCCGACCAGCGCGGTCTTCGCCGCTTTTGGTTTTCCTTCAACACAATGAAACCAGGCGCCCGGCTGGGTGAAGCTAACATCGTTGAAGAGCAGCGAATTATCCTCCAGCGCGAGCATTTGCGGCACGGTGGAAACCGTGGGAATCGCCACGAGCTGTTCCCCCTTGCCGTCCAGGCCAAAGCGCCGGATTTGCGACGGACCTCCGAGGAGATCGCCGACGTAAAGCGCGGTTGCCGTCGGCACGATGTGCTGGATTACCGCTTCGCTCGCCGGGACAATCATCACAGCGTTCGCGAGCTCCGGTTGATCGAGCGGCATCCGCAGGATCTTGCCGCGGGGCGCGCCGGCGCGGGAAAGGAGATAGAGCGCGTGATCGCGTCCGATCCTGGCTTGCTTGATCTCGTCACTGAATTGCGTCAGCTGCTTCCAGGTTCCATCCGGCCTGAGCAGGAAATGCGCGAAATCGCCGCCGTCACCGTTCTTGACCTCGGCGACAATTGTTTGCCCATCGCGCGAAGTCTCCAGCGCGATCTCGGCGATGCGCGGAAACTCTTTGCCGGCCGAATAAGTGTCGCTCGCATCCGGGGTCCCGAGTTTATGAAAATAAATCTGCTGATAGAAATTCAGATCGCTGTCAGGCCGCTCGCCTTTTCTCGGATACCGGGTGTAATAAACTCCCGAGCCATCCCCATTCCACGATGCGCTGCCGGCAGCGGTCGCATATTGCACGTGCGCAATGGTGTCCGGCAGGGCTTTCCCCGTCGCGACTTCGTAAAAGTGGAGCGAGCCATCTTCGCTGCCGCCTTGTGAGAGCGAGACCGCGACCATCCTGCCATCGAGCGACGGCACAAACCAGTCGATCGCCGTCGTGCCTTTCGCGTCCATTGCATTCGGATCGAGCAACACCTTTTCCGACTTCAGATCTTCGGCCGAAGCGAGCGTCACCAGCATCGGCTGCTGCTTGGGCGGTTGGAATTTCAATGCGAACAAAAGGCCTGGCCGGGAGACGAGCGACGAATACGTCGGCGAAGTTTTCGCGAACCACTCGGTCAATGTTTTCTCCACCACCGCCCGGTCCGGCAGCTTGTCGAGATATGCGCGTGTCCGTGTGTTCCGCGCTTCCGACCACGCTTTTACTTCCGGTGCATCATCCTGCTCCAGCCATTGATACGGATCCTCGACTTTGACGCCTTGATATTCATCCGTCACCACCTTCTTCGGCGTCTTCGCCTCCGGCTCGGCTGCCGTGGCCTTGTTTATCGAGAGCGCAAACAAAGCGCTAATCAGAAAGAGCAAGCGATACATTTTCATGGCCGACGAGAATGCCCGTTAGCCTGCATGTCTTGCAATCGATTTTAGAGAGCTGCGACCAACGCGGCGGTCCGCTTGACCTTCGGCCATCGCCCCTTCACACTTCGCCGCCGTGCTCTTTCATCGGGTCTATTCGGTCTCGCCTTTGCTCGCGCGATCCGTCGAGCATCTCTGGGTCGCGCGTGGCCGGCTGCCTTCGCTCTGGCGAAATATGATCCTGCCAGATGGCGCGGTGGAGTTGATCGTCAATTTGGGCGATCCGCAGAAGCTTTGTCATCCGGACGACTACTCGCGCTCCACCTCTTTCCGGCACAGTTGGATTTCCGGCGAACGCACGGCGCCGATCGTGATCGATGAAGCCGGCGACGTGCATCTGATTGGCGTGCGTTTCCGACCGGGTGGCGCGTGGCCGTTGCTCGGTCTGCCGCTGAGCGAGTTTACGGGTCGCGTGGTGGAACTGGACGCTGTTCTCGGTCGAGAGATGGATCGGCTCCGCGACGACCTCGGCGAAGCGCCGGACGACAAGGCCCGCTTCGCGCTGGTCGAAGCATGGCTCTCGCATCGAATGCGCGCGCACGCTCAGGCGCCGCGTGCGGTCAGCTACGCGCTGGAAGTTATCCGGCGTGGTGGAGACGCAGTGCGCATCGGCCGGATCGCGGACGAGGTCGGTCTCAGTCACAAACATTTACTGCGCGAGTTCGATCGCTGTGTCGGTCTACGCCCGAAGATGTTCGCTCGGGTCTGTTCCTTTCAACGCGCGATCGATTGGATCGGACACAAACCGGCGGTCGATTGGGCGGACGCCGCGGTCGCCTGCGGCTATTACGACCAGGCGCATTTCATTCATGAATTCCGCGCCTTCAGCGGATTGACTCCCGCGTCCTATCTCGAAAAGCGCGGCCCGTTCCTTAACTATCTGGCGCTCGCCAGCTAGGGTCCGTCGACCCGTCGTTTCGTGTTATGTCAATTTCCTACAATCCACGCCCGCGCAGACTCGTTAGGTTCCTATTCATGAAACAAATCCGTTGCCTCGTCCTCGTCGTTCTAATCGGCTTTCTCGCGTCATCTTTGCTTTGCGTGGCGGAAGAATCACCGAAACCCGTTGCATCGCCCCTTGCGCCGCTGGCGTTCTTCACCGTCCACGAATGGGACGCGAAGCTCCCCGATTCGCCCGACGGCAAGAAGATGAGCATCCACGCGCGCTTTACCTGGTCGGAAAACAAGCAGGCCATCCGCATCAGCAATTACTTCGTCATCGATGGACAGCAGACGCCGTACATCGACGGTATTTACGCCTGGAACCCGGAGAAGCGCGCCATCATCTTTGTGTATTCCGATGCAAAAGGCGGCCTCTATGAAGGGACAGTCCGCCTCGAGGACGGAAAGCTCGTGCACGAATTCCAGGAGATTGATCCCAACGGGAAGATCGAGCTTCTGCTGGCGCGCGTCACTCCGCACGGCACCGATAGTTGGGACAACGCCATCTTCGCCCGCAAGGACGGCGCGCTTACACCGCTGGTGCAGGTCCAATACTTAGCGGCGCGGTAGGGTCAGGGCGACGACTGCGCGATCTTGGCCGCGCGTTGAAATTGGTCGTCCGGCATCTTTTCCGGATGCTCGGCGACGGCGCCATGATTAGCCGCCATTCTCGAACGGGTTGTCCTCCGGCTTCGCTGATTGGTTTGAAGCCTTGAGGAGAATTTCAGGCGTCCTCAAACCCGGCGGTCACGCGTGCTGCGCGCCGCCGGGCTGAGAGAAAGGAGGCCTGCTTACTTCTGGCGCTTGTAATGCATCACGGACTTGCCGTCCACGCCGGTAATGTCCATGTCGTCGCCCTTGATCGTGATGGGCGAGGTGACCGCGCCCATGGCGGACATCGGACCTTCGAATTCCACTTTGATATGAGTGGCGTCGGGGAAGGAATACTTGCCCTTGATCACGTCGCCGCCGGCCATGGTCTCGGAGAAGGTGCCGTCAGCCTTGTATTCGGTGTTCTCGACGCCGTCGGCATCGGCCCATTTGCCCACGATGTCTTTCTCCGGTCCAGCGAGAGCGACCGTAGCGAGGACGAGAGAGGCAGCAGTGCCCAGGATGATCGATTTGATTTTCATAAAGATTTTCAGTGTTGAGTTATTGCTGCGCACGTCTTCGCGAACCGACGCGGGACGAAAACAGCAGTTAAGGCGCGCACTATCCCCGCCTGCGGCCTAACCGCGAGCAATGTTTTGAGGAATGACGAATCCGAACGGCAAAGTCTGAACAGGAAGCACCAGCGCGGCGCGCGGTATTTTCGGCGGGAAGCGCGAATTAGAGATTGAGTGATGGAGCGCTTGGCCCACATTCAAAATGCCCGATCACCCGATCGCTCACTCGCCCGTCCGCTTAATGGATTCACTTCAGCCCACGATCCTGATCGTCGATGACGAAAAGCACACGCGCGATGGCCTGCGGCGGTTGCTCGAGGACGAATACGACACTTACGTCGCGGAGGACATTCGCGGCGCGATGGATGTGCTCGAGCGCGAGCCGATCGATCTCATGATTACCGATCTGCGGCTCGGCGGCGATGATGGGATGGCGCTGATCGAGCGCGCGCTGAAACTGCCGCATCCGCCGATCTGCATTATGATGACTGCGTACGGTTCGGTCGATGCCGCGGTGGAAGCGATGAAGCGCGGCGCCTATGATTTCGTGACCAAGCCGCTCAATCTCGACAAAGTCGAAATTTTGATCGCTCGCGCGCTCGCCAGCCGCCGGATGGAGCAGGAAAACCGGACGCTGCGGCAACAGGTGGACGAGCGTTTTGGCCTGGAGAATATCATCGGCGAATCGCCGGCGCTCCACGAGGTTCTCGATACGGTGCGTCAGGTCGCGCCCTCTTCGGCGAACATTTTGATCGAAGGCGAAAGCGGCACGGGCAAGGAGCTGGCCGCGCACGCGATTCACAATCTGAGCCGCCGGAACAAGGCGAAATTTGTCACAGTCCATTGCGCGGCGCTTTCGCCGCAGTTGCTCGAGAGCGAATTGTTCGGGCACGAGCGCGGCGCCTTCACCGGCGCGCACGAACGCCGGATCGGGCGGTTCGAGCAGGCGAATGGCGGCACGATTTTTCTGGATGAAATCGGCGAGATCGATGCGAGCACGCAGGTGAAATTGCTGCGCGTGATCAGCGAGGAACGCGCTTTCGAACGCGTCGGCGGCAATCAGACTTTGCGCGCCGACGTGCGTTTGATCGCGGCGACGAACAAGAATCTCGAGCGAATGGTGGCCGAGGGAAAATTCCGGGACGACCTCTATTTCCGGCTCAACGTGGTCCACATCACGATGCCGCCCTTGCGCGAGCGGAAGGAAGACATCCCGATGCTGGTGCGCGTCTTCCTGCGCCACTTTTGCAAGGTGAACGAGAAGCCGCCTCTCGAACTGACGGCCGACGCAATGAACACGCTGCTCACGTACAACTGGCCAGGCAACGTGCGCGAATTGCGCACTGCGATCGAGCACGGCGTAGTCATGGCGACCGGTGCGAAAATCACGCTGCGCGATCTGCCGATCAACGTGCGCCAGGCGGCGGGGGCCAGTCTCCCCGGCGGTATTACGCCGGCCAAGGCGTTTGGCGAAAAATCGAGTGCGCTCGATCTTCACCAAACCGAGCGGCGGCTGATGATGCAGGCGCTCGCGACAACCAACGGCAATGTCACTGCGGCCGCCAAGAGGCTCGGGATCAGCCGCCGCACTTTGCACCGAAAGATTAATGAGATGAACGCGGAGAAGGCCGAGGGAAACGAGGCGAAGGACGAAGTGAGAGAGAATGGATAGCTCGGTTTTCCCGCGCGGGGTGTTCCGGATCCGGGCGTGGCTGGGCGGGCTCGCGGCCAGCATTCGGACTTGGTGGTGGCGGATGCTGGGAATGCGGGTGGGCGCAGGCACGCGGTTGCCGAAGATCTATGTGACCTGGCCGCATCAGGTGTCGTTAGGCCGGCATTGCGCGATCGAGCAGCTCAACTTTTTCAAATACGATGGCATCTGGACTCCGGGGCCGAAGCTGGTTATCGGCGATCACGTTTTCCTCGGGGCAGGCTGCGAATTCAACTTCAGGCGCGGGATCACGATCGGTTCGCATTGCCTGATCGCATCGGGCTGCCGCTTCGTCGATCACGATCACCAGTCGGCCCAGCGTGATATTCCGATGGCCATTCAAAGCGGCGGGCCCGAAGCCCCGATCACGCTCGAGAATGATGTCTGGCTGGGCGCGAACGTCGTGGTGCTGAAGGGCGTTACCATTGGACGAGGAGCGATCGTCGCGTCCGGCGCGGTGGTTACACACTCGATTCCGGCGCATGAGATTTGGGGAGGCGTACCCGCGCGAAAGATGGGGGAGCGGCCGCTGTAAGTGGCCCTCCGGCAATTTACCCGTTTACGAATGGCGCTCGGGGCCTTTGAATAACCGACGTGGCGCAGGAAAAGAGAATTTTCGGAACGGATGGCGTGCGCGGAGTCGCAAACGTGGAGCCCGTGACGGCGGAAACGGCCCTGAAGCTGGGCCGGGCCGCGGCTCACATTTTCACGCAGCTTAATCCACGCGAACACCCAAGCGGAGCGCGGCCGAAAATCGTTTTAGGCAAAGACACCCGGCTCTCCGGTTACATGCTCGAGAACGCGCTCGTGGCTGGCATCACTTCGCTCGGAGTGGATGTGTTGCTGATCGGGCCGTTGCCCACTCCGGGCGTGGCCTACATCACGCGATCGCTGCGGGCGGATGCGGGCATCGTTCTTTCCGCGTCGCACAATTCCTACGAAGACAACGGGATCAAATTTTTCCGGCACGACGGCTACAAACTCGACGACAAGATTGAGCAGCAAATCGAGGAACTCGTCTTCAGTGGTGAAATCGATTCTGTGCGTCCGATCGCGGGGAAAATCGGGCGCGCGACCCGCATCGACGACGCGCTCGGACGCTACGTTGAGTTCGCGAAAGCAAGTTTTCCGCGCGGGATGTCGCTCGAAAAAATGCGCATCGCTGTGGATGTGGCCAACGGCGCTTCTTACAAGTCGACGCCATGCATTCTGCGCGAGCTCGGCGCGGATCTCACGGTCGCGCACGACGAGCCCAATGGCACCAACATCAACGCACAATGCGGCAGCACTTTCCCGTCGGAGATCCAGCGCGTCGTGAAGGAAAGCGGCGCCGAGATTGGCATCACGCATGATGGCGACGCCGATCGCGTTCTGCTCTGCGACGAAAAAGGGGAGTTGGTCGATGGCGACGAAATTCTCGCGATCGCTGCCGTGGATTTCTTGAAATCGGGCCGGCTCCGGGAGCAGACGCTGGTCGCCACCATCATGAGCAATTTCGGACTGGACGAAACACTCGCCGCGGCCGGCGGGAAAGTCGTGCGCGCGAAAGTAGGCGACCGCTACGTGATCGAAGAAATGGTGGAGCGAAATTTGAACCTGGGCGGAGAACAAAGCGGGCACATGATTTTCCGGGATTTCACCACGACCGGCGATGGAATCATCAGCGCTTTGCAGATCCTGCGGATCATGAAGGCGACAGGGAAACCGCTGAGCGAGCTGAAGCAATGCCTGAAAAAATACCCGCAGGCGCAACGAAATTTAAGGGTGAAGGAGAAACGTCCGCTCGAAGAATTGCCGACAGTAATGCGGCTCATAGGGGACGCCGAAAAAGAGTTATCAGGCCAAGGCCGCGTGTTGCTGCGATATTCCGGGACCGAACCCAAGATTCGCCTTTTGATCGAGGGCCGGGAGCTGGCCCAAATCGATCGTCAGGCCAACCAGATCGCCGAGGCGATTCAAAACGCGATTGGAGTTGCTTGATGAACCGCAGAGATAGCGGAGAAGGAAATCTATTTAATCTAGGCGCGCTCCGTGTTCCCTGCGGTTAATAGTTTCTCGCCACTATGACTTTATCCCAGGTTGTCGAAGCTCTGTTATTCAGCGCGCAGAAGCCACTCACCACCCGCGAGCTGGTCAGCGCAATAAAGGGCGCGGGCGAGGCGGATGATCTCATGCCTAACGAGTTCTCGCGCACGACGGAGCCGCAAGTGGCCGCCGCGCTGGAGCAGTTGAAGATCGAATACATCGAGCAGCAGCGCGCGTTTCAACTGGTGGAAAAAGCCGAGGGCTGGCAGCTGGCGAGCGATCCAGCATGCGCGCCGTGGGTCCGGCAATTATTCCCCGCGACCAAACCGGCGCGGCTCACGCCGCCTTCTTTGGAAACGCTCGCCATCATCGCCTACCGGCAGCCAATTACCCGCGCCGACATCGAGGCAGTGCGCGGAGTTGCGGTAGACGGCGTGCTGCAAAGCTTAATGGAGCGCGGCCTGGTCAAAATCGCCGGTCGCGCGGAGGTCCCCGGGCGTCCGCTGCTGTATGAGACGACGGAATTTTTTCTCGAGCACTTTGGCTTGCGCGATCTCAACGAGCTGCCGAATGCCGAGGAATTGCGAACACGCTATCTGCCGACCGCGCCGCGCAAGGAAGTGCCCGCTCCGGACGAGACTCCGCCCGTGGAACCAGCGCCCGCTCAGGATTGACTTAGCGGTTACTTTGACGACCCTGCTTTCGCGCGATGGTGCGCGTAGTTTATGAATAAATTCGTACGCGGATTTGGAAAAGCCCTGCTTCTGTTCCTGCTTCCCGGCCTGACCGGTTGCGGGAGTTACAATCGGCTCGTAACGCTGGAGCAGAACGTGAACAAGAAGTGGGCCGATGTGCAATCGGTCTATCAGCGCCGGGCTGATCTGATTCCGAATCTGGTCAATACCGTGGCCGGGGCGGCAAATTTCGAGAAATCAACGCTGACGGAAGTGACGAATGCCCGCGCCAGCGTCGGTCAGGTGAAGCTCGATCCGAGCAAGGCGCCCACGGACGCAGCCGAGCTGGAAAAATTCCAGCAGGCGCAGGGGCAGTTGAGCACCGCGTTATCGCGGCTTCTCGTGGTGAGTGAAAATTATCCGCAGCTCAAGGCGACGGCAGCTTTCCAAAATCTGCAGGTCCAACTCGAAGGCACGGAAAACCGGATTTCGGTCGAGCGGAATAATTTCAACTCAGCGGTGCAGGAGTACAACACGGCGCTGGAGAAATTTCCGACGAATATGTTGAACAAGATGTTTGGCTTTAAGCCCCGGCCTTTCTTTAACGCCGCGCCGGGTGCGGTCAAGGCGCCCGATGTGAAGTTTGATTTCAATAAAGCGACACCGGCCGCTACTCCGTAGCGGCTTGGGAAGCTCCAAATCCAAAATATAGTTGTGCGCAATCGCTCCTGGAGCCTGGTGCTTGGTGCTTCCCTGGGATTTGGAGCTTGGAGCTTGGAGCTTCTTCGGCGGCGCGTTTCAAAAACTGTTCTCATCCTGCTCACCGTTCTCGCCGGCGGAGCCTCCGCCGCCGAAGTAATTCCGCCGAAGCCAGCCGGTTACTTTAATGATTATGCCGGCGTCGTTTCGAAAGAGAAGGCGCGCATTTTCAACGAGCGGCTCGCCCAATTCGAGCGCGACACCTCGAGCCAGGTTCTCGTCGCCGTTTTCCGAAAGATGGAAAGCGAGTCCTCCATCGACGATTACACCCAGCGCGTCGCGCAGGCGTGGGGAGTGGGGAAGAAAGACCGCAGGAATGGCGCGGTCCTTTTCGTCTTCATCGAGGATCGGAAGATGTTCATCCAGGTCGGATACGGTTTGGAAGGTACGCTACCGGACGCTACCGCTTTTGATATCACTGAGCGGCAGATCAAGCCCCTCTTTAAGGCGAACGACTATGAGGGCGGGCTCGCGACCGGCATTGACCTGATTTGCAAGGCGATCCGCGGCGAATACACCGGCTCCGGAAAAACAACACTGGAGGGAGGAAGGAAGTCCGCAAATGGGAGAGGCTTCCTGCTCTTCCTGGTGGTCGTGATCATTCTCTTTATCGCGACGAGAAGGGGACGAAGGGGCGGAGGTTACGGCTATTCGGGCATGGGCGGACCGTTTATCGGCGGGTGGAGTGGCGGCGGGAGCTCGTCGAGCAGCTCCTCGGGCGGCGGCTTCAGCGGCTTCAGCGGCGGAGGCGGAAGCTTCGGTGGCGGAGGTGCTGGCTCAAGCTGGTAACACGCATGCGAACAAAAGAATTTCTGAGCCAGCTCGATCACGCCCGGATCGTGGACGCGATCAAGGAAGCCGAAGCGAAAACGTCCGGACAGATAAGGGTCTTTGTGCAGCGGGGAGAATTGGGGAGCGACCCGGTAAGCGCGGCGCAGGAGAAATTCCAGAAACTGGGCATGCAGGCGACGACCGAGCGAAACGGCGTCCTGATTTTTGTGCTGCCACGCGCGCAAAAATTTGCCGTGATCGGCGACGAGGGCGTTCATCAAAAATGCGGGGACGAATTCTGGCGGCAGCTGGTGGAAAGAATGCGCGCGCATTTTCAGAAGGACAAATTCACGGACGCATTGGTCGAAGCGATCGAAGACGCCGGCAAACTTCTGGCGCGGCATTTTCCGAAGACGACCGCGGGCTCGAACGAACTGCCAGACGACATCATCGAAGGCTAGCGTTGAGGTTCGCGCCGGCGCAAATGCGGGCTTGCAAACTGGGCGGGGTGGTGTTGATTCCACGTCCCGCAGCGAGTTTTTGAAGTTGCGCCGTTGGTCCCTGGGTTTCCGTCGCTGACGCGAAGCCGCACTCGTCAGGGGTAACCCGGCGCTTGGAGGATTTCGGATTTTGGATTTCGTATTTCGGAAGGATTTAGCTCTCCCGCTCTTCGATTTCCGCTGTCCGGTTTTATAAAATGCCAGTTCATTACGGTCGTTTTGAAATGCCGAAGACTCTCGTGAAAGACGAGAACGGCGCCACGGAAACCTACGCCAGATTTGTCGCCGAACCGTTTGAAGCGGGTTACGGCCACACGGTCGGAAATTCACTCCGCCGCGTGCTGCTCTCTTCGCTCGAAGGCGCCGCCATCACTGCGGTGAAAATCACCGGCGCGCAACATGAGTTCGCCACTTTGCCCGGCGTGGTCGAGGACGTGACCGATATCGTGCTCAATTTGAAACGGATCAAGTTCAAGGCGGCCGAGCATGAACCGAGGAAACTTTCTCTCACGATCAACAAGGAAGGCGAAGTGACCGCGGGCGACATTCAGCTGGTGCAGGGCTACGAGGTGCTTAACCCCGACCAGCTCATCTGCACGATGGACAAGAAGCACAAGTTCGATGCCGAGCTCGAGGTGCGGGTCGGACGTGGTTTCGCGACAGGCGATGAAAACAAACGCGCCGATCAGCCGATCGGCCTCATCCCCATCGATTCCATTTTCTCGCCGGTCACCCGCGTGAAGTACGCCGTGGAAAACACGCGCGTGGGTCAGCGGACCGATTATGACAAGCTGATCCTCGAAGTCTGGACCGACGGCCGATTAACGCCCGACGACGCCTTGCTCCAGGCCTCCGCGATTCTGCGGCATCACCTCGATGTCTTTGTGAATTTCAACGAGGACGTGATCGAGTTCGACGAAACGCCAGCGGGCGTGAGCGAGGAAAATATGAAGCTGAAGAAGCTTCTGAACATGAGCGTGAACGAGATCGAGCTCAGCGTCCGCGCGGCGAATTGCCTGAACAACGCGAACATCACCACGGTGGGCCAGCTCGCGCAAAAGACCGAGGCCGAGATGCTGAAGTATCGCAACTTCGGCAAGAAATCCCTCAACGAGATCAAGGACAAGCTGCAACAGCTGCAACTGGGTCTCGGCATGAAATTCGATCCAGGTTTGGTGGACACGCCGATGGCGGCGGATGGCGCCGGCGTCAACGGCTCGGCCGAAGAAGAAAAGAAATAATCATTCGTTAGGCATTTGGCAGCGTCGAGGATGAATCCATGAGACATCAAAACAAGACCGCAAAACTTGGCCTCACGGCCTCGCACCGGAAAGCGCTGCTGGCCAATCAGGTTTGCAGTCTGATCGAACATCAACGGATAAAGACCACGCTGGCCAAAGCGAAAGCGGTGAGACCGCTCGCGGAGAAAATGGTGACCCTGGGCAAAAAGGGTTCACTCCATGCCCGGCGGACTGCGCTGGCTGTGCTTCGCCAGAAAGGCGCGGTCAAAAAATTGTTCGAAGACATCGCGCCGCGGTCCGCGACGCGGAATGGCGGATACACGCGCATCGTAAAGCTGGGCGCTCGAAAGAGCGACTCGGCCCCGGTCGCGTTCATCGAGTGGGTCGATGCGCCGCAGGTGATTGAGGAACCGGCTCCTGAAGAAAAGGGGAAGAAGCGCAAGGCGGCGAAAACTCCTGAGGAGACCGAGGGAAAATCTGAGCGCAAGCCGAAGAAAAGCGAAGCAGCCGCGGAGTCCGAAAGCGAAAGCAAGTAGCGCCGCGACAGAAGAGTCGTCGCACGCTCAGATTGTGCTCAGCGCAGTTTCACTGTCTGCCAGCTGAGCTTTCCGCCCGCGGTCAGCTCCAGAGTCGCCGCGCTGGCCGGCGCGCCACGATTGGGCCGCGTCACGCAGCCGGGATTCAAAAAAAGCACGCCCTCGCGGCGCTCGTTTCGCGGCACGTGGGTGTGGCCGTGCAAAAGGACATCGATATTTTCTGGCGCCCGGTCCGGAGGAATGTGGACCAGCCGAAAGCGGATGCCGTTTCGTTTCAGATCAACGATCAGCGGCCACTCGAAATGGCTGTCGCAATTTCCACGCACGATCGTCACCGGCGGTCCGATCTGCTCCAGCTTTTCCAGAATGACGGAAGCGCACACATCTCCCAAGTGCCAGATTTCATCGGCTCCCTCGGTGAGCACCTCGATGTTCGCGGGGAGGTGATTATGGGTGTCGGCCAGGACAAAGATGCGGAGTGGCAACGACATGCTCAATTCTCACACGAAGATCGCTAAGTTTCACAAAGGTCTTCAAGCTTCGCTCTCAACCGCGGTGTCCTTCGTGGCCGTTGTGCGATGCTTCAAGTGGCGTAGATTCAGCGCGTGTCATTTAAAGATTTTGGCTTGTCGCCCGAGGTGGTGCGCGGCACGCAGGCGATGGGATTTACCGAGCCCACACCAATTCAGCTGCGTGCTTTCCCGATCGTCCTGGCCGGCCAGGATCTGATCGGCACCGCGCAAACCGGCACGGGCAAGACGGCAGCCTTCGCGCTTCCCATCCTGACCCTTCTCGCCAAACACGGGAATTTCCGTTGCCTCATCCTCGAGCCGACCCGGGAGCTGGCGGCTCAAGTCGAAACCGCTTTTCGTGATTACGGCCGCTTCACCGATCTGCTCGTCTCGGTCGTGCACGGCGGCGTGGGCTACGGCAAACAACGAGAGGAAGCCGCGCGTGGAATGGACATCGTCGCGGCGACTCCCGGCCGCCTGCTCGATTTGCTCGAGCAAGGTTCGATGAATTTGCGGCAGGTGAGCATTCTCGTTCTCGATGAAGTGGATCGAATGCTGGACATGGGTTTTCTGCCGGACGTGCGTCGGATCGTGGAGCAAATCTCCACCGATCGGCAAACGCTGCTCTTTTCCGCGACTTTGCCGCCGGAAATCGAACGGCTGGCCGCGTGGGTTCTGCGTGAGCCGCAGGTGGTTGAGATTGGCGCTCGCCGTTCGCCGGCCGAGACGGTGACACACGCCGTTTATCCCGTGGCCGCGGAGCAAAAATTTGAACTGCTCATTGCGCTGCTCGAGCGCACAAATTTCGACAGCGCACTGATTTTCAGCCGGACAAAACACGGCGCGGATAAGATCGCGGTGAAGTTAAAGGCAGGGCGGCATTCCGTGGCCGTGATGCATTCAAATCGGACCCAGCGCGAGCGCGTGGAAGCGCTCGAGGGTTTCAAGAGCGGCAAGTATGAAATCATGGTGGCGACAGACATTGCCGCACGAGGAATCGACATCGCCGGCGTAAGCCACGTAATTAATTACGATGTGCCGGAACATCCGGAAGATTACGTGCACCGAATTGGCCGGACCGGCCGCGCCCAAAATGTGGGTGACGCGTTTACTTTGATGAACGGCGAGGAGCTGGCTTCGCTGCACGCCATCGAACGCTTCATGGGGCAAAAAATTCCGCGCCTGAAGCTGGACGGGTTCCCTTACCTTTACACCGCGCTCTTCGAGCCCGAATCGAGCGAAGGCGGCAAGCGTTCCATCGGCGGCGGTCGCACGCACCGCGGTTATTCTTTTGGCCGGCGCCGCCGCTAAAACACCCATGCCAAACGTAACGATAGAAGTCCGCAAAAATGGTCCCTTGATCGTGAACGGTCCGGTGGAATTAAAAGACGCTGACGGCAAACCTTATCCGGTCGAAGAACGGATGGCGCTTTGCCGATGCGGTGCTTCCACGACCAAGCCGTTCTGCGATGGCACGCATTCGAAGATTGGCTTTCAAGCAGCGGAGACAGCTGTCCCGGAATCCGCGGAAGGCTGATGCCGGTTTCGCGGAAGGAGATTCGCGATCAGCTCATGAAATACTCGGTTTTGTCCACGCGCCTGTGCTGGTTCGCCTTTCTTCTTTTCTTCGTCACCTTTCTTCGGGCCGATCCCACTCCGTCAAACTCTCCCGCAACGTCTCAGCAGCCCACGCGAACCTTGAAGCCCGAAGACTGGGCGGTGTTGCGCGACGTCGATGAACCGAACATTTCGCCGGATGGAAACTTCATCGCTTACGTCGTCAAGGTTGCCGACATGGAGAAGGACAAGCGGCCCGGCAACCTTTGGCTGGCGAAATGGGACGGAACGGAAAATCGCCCGCTTACTTTTGGGAACAAGGGCCAGAAACATCCGCGCTGGAGTCCGGATGGAAAATGGATTGCGTTCCTTTCCGGCCGCGAAGACGACAACGAGAACGATCAACTTTGGATTTTGCCCAGCGCTGGTGGCGAAGCGGAGAAGCTGACCGACACGAAAGGCGGCATCGAAGATTTCGCCTGGGCGCCGGATTCAAAGCGAATCGCCCTCGTGGTGCACGATCCGGATCCGCGGGAGCCGGAGAAGAAGGAAAAAGAGAAGAAGACGGTTCCGCCCATCGTGATCGACCGGCTCTTTTTTAAAAAGGATATCGACGGCTACCTGACCCAGCGCTATTCGCACCTGCAATTGCTCGACCTAACGAGTCGCAAAATCGAGCCAATCACCTCCGGCAGGCACGACGATCTTCTGCCCGCCTGGTCGCCCGACGGAAGGGAATTAGCCTTTGTCACCAGGCGCGGAGAAGACCCTGATCGGACCGGTA
>JBEEHO010000149.1:0-11914 GCA_041167425.1 Verrucomicrobiota bacterium
CGCGCGGTACTCGAGCAATTCAATTCGGTGTCCTGGCGCCTTAAGAACCGCGATCGAGATTTCAGCACCCGGCACGCCGGTGACTTCGCTGGCCAGGTCACCTTGATGATGCGCCCGATGGGAAAGCTCGAAGCCGAGGACATCCTGCCAGAACGCGAGAGACCGTTCGATGTTTGACACCGTGAAGCCGGTGTGATCCGCGGCGATAATATGAAACGTTTGATTACTCACGGAGAGGCAAACTCAACCGCAAATTACTGCGCGATTGCTGCGATCACCTTTAGTTCGATCGCAATTGGCGTGGGCAACGCGGTCACCTCGACGGTCGTGCGCGTCGGATTTGGCTGGCCGGGTCCGGCAAAATGTTCGGCGTAGAGTCGATTGTAGATCGGAAAATCCTTCTTCATGTTGGTCAGGAAGACGGTGACGTCGACCATGTCGTTCCATTTGGCGCCGGCATCTTCCAGGACAAGCCGCACGTTCTCGAAGACGGCGCGGCATTGTGCCTCGATGTCGTAGCCGATAATGTTTCCTCCCGCATCGAGCGTCACGCCGGGGATTTCTTTGCTCCCGCGTACGCGCGGCCCGATTCCGGAAAGAAAAAGCAGGTTTCCCACTCTCCTGGCGTGTGGGAAAGCGCCGACCGGTTCCGGCGCGCGAGAACTTTCGAAGGATTCGCTCATCGAGTGGGAGACCTCGCACAAAGGTCACCAACGTCCACCAAGAATACTCCGAAACTTCCGAAGCGTAGTGTCCCTTGGGTCCGTCGTGTGAGGTTTCAAAAGGGATTCTAGAGGAAACAAACTAGCGCGTCGACGCAGGATGTTGCCTCTTTTGTTGCGCAATCCATTTATAAAGATCGGGCCGATCGTAGACATCGAGGATGTAATGATCGCGGCCGGGTAGGACTGTTAACTGCGGATGGCCGCCTTTGGCTTCGATGGCGTGAACCAATTCTTCCACTTCCTTGAGCGGCGTGAATTGATCGTTAGGCCCGTGAAATAACCAGAGCGGCACGGCAGACAGCTTGTCCGCCCAGGCTGTGATCGGACCGATGGGAGCCAGCGAGACGACTGCGGCGAAGCGGTCCGGCATTTTGTAGGCGATGTAGAGCGCTCCTCGTCCGCCCATGCTGTGTCCGGTTATGTAAACGCGGTCTGGATCTACGCGGCGGGTCCGCGCTACTTCGTCGAGGATCGCGCCCAGCGCATCAACATCGGTCCAGATTTCACCTTGGCGACATTGCGGCGAGACCAGGATGAATGGAAAATCGGGATCGGTTTCGACTTTCGCGGTGAGGCCGTATTTTTTCATCTTTCCGATATCATCGCCACGCAAGGAACCGCCGTGCAGGTAGAGAATGAGCGGCCATTTGTCCGCACTTTTTTCGTAGCCTTTCGGCAGGAACAAGAGGTATTGCATCTCGATCTTGTGGGGAACTTCGCGCTGCAGAGTAAGCGTTTGCTGCCCGGTCGGTGCGGGACCGGGTTCGCTCCTCGCGTGACCGGAAAAAATGAAAACAATCCCGAGGACAACAACGTGAGAGACGTTCTTCAAGCCGGATATCTCCATGACGAACTTCGCGAGAAACATTTGAAACACTGGGCGCTCACCTCTTCGCCCGTCTGAGACATTACTTCGCGATGCAGACGTTCTTCGGCTCCGTGAAGAAACGCAGCGCTTCGTCGCCGCCTTCGCGGCCGACGCCGCTTTGTTTCATGCCGCCGAACGGAACGCGCAGGTCGCGCACCAGCCAGCAGTTCACCCAGACTGTGCCGGTGTGAATCTGCTCCGCGACACGATGCGCGCGACTCAGGTTCTGGGTCCAGACGCTCGAAGCCAGGCCGTACTCGTTGTCGTTGGCGTAACCGATGACTTCCTCTTCGTTGTCGAAAGGCGTAATCGTTACGACAGGGCCGAAGATTTCTTCGCGGTTGACGCGACACGAAACCGGCAAGCCCGTGATGACTGTCGGCGGAAAGAAATATCCCGACTGACAACGGTCGTTGATGGTCTCCGGCGCCAAACCACCGAGCACGATCTGGCCCCCCTCCTCCCGCGCGAGATCGACATAGAACTTTACCTTGTCGAGCTGCGTCTTCGACACGATCGCGCCTTGATCGGTCGTCGCTTCCAACGGATCGCCCAGCCGCAACTGCGATGCCTTTTCGACAAAGCGCTCCACGAAATTCTGGTAGACCGATCGCTCCACAAAAACGCGCGAGCCGCACAGACAAACCTGGCCCTGATTCGCGAACGAAGAGCACAGGCTGCCGGCAATCGCGGCGTCCTGGTCGGCGTCGGCGAAAATGATGTTTGGATTCTTGCCGCCCAGCTCGAGCGAAACCTTCTTGAACATCGGGGCGCAGGTCTCGGCGACTTTGCGGCCGGTCACGGTGCCGCCGGTGAACGAGATCGTGCCGATCTTCGGATGCGCTGTGATCGCGGCGCCGACATTCGGGCCCGTGCCGTGGACGACGTTCAGGACGCCGTCTGGCAGGCCGGCTTCGCGAGAGATTTCGCAAAGCAGGTATGCCGTCATCGGGGTGAGCTCGCTCGGTTTGGCGATGGCCGTGTTGCCGCACGCGATGGCGGGCGCGATTTTCCAGCTCAACAGATAGAGCGGCAGGTTCCACGGCGAAATCAATCCCACGATGCCACGCGGCTGGCGCAAGGTGTAGTTGAACGCCACGCCATCGGTCACGTGCGCTTCGTTTTCGGTGTGAAGAATCGCGGTCGCGAAGAAACGGAAATTGCTCGCGGCGCGCGGAATGTCGAGACTGCGCGCGAGCGAGAGTGGTTTGCCGGTGTCGACGGACTCGGCTCGCGCGAGCTTTTCGAGATCGCGCTCGATCAAGTCGGCGATGCGCAGGAGAATGCGCGACCGATCCGCCGCGGGCGTACGCGACCAATCCACGAACGCCTTCTCGGCTGCGGCGGCGGCCAGCTCGACATCGCGACCGTCACTGTGCGCGACCTGCGAATAAACCTTTCCCGTCGCCGGCTCGATGTTGTCCAGATATTCGCCGCCAGTCGGCTCAACAAATTGGCCGCCGACGAAGTTTCGAATCTTATCGAGTTCGGTGGACACGGGTTTGGGCTTTCGCGGAGAACGTCCAACGTCCCATGTCCAACGTCCAACATTCAATGAGGAAAAGAAGGTGGCTGGGGAGGGAATTGAACCCCCGACACGAGGATTTTCAGTCCTCTGCTCTACCAACTGAGCTACCCAGCCGATGGAAGGCGCGATCACGCGCCGTCTTTAGAGGGCGTCACTATGCGAAAATAGCGGCGGGGAGCAAGGGGCGATTGCGGAAACCGGATTTCGGGAACCGGAAAGAGCAGGCGCCTTCGCGGGGGATTCTTCGTTGTCTTTTCTTTCCGCAATCCGGTTTCCGCAATCCGAAATTCCACCTCATTCCATAAAGCGCCGCGGGAGATTCACGGCGGTGTTCAAGAGATGAAGGTATCGCGGCCGTGGGATTTCAATGGCGCCGAATTTTTGCAGGTGCGGCGTGAGCCATTGGGTATCGAGGAGCGTGAAGCGCTGCTGCCGCAAATGTTCCACCAGCGCGAGCAGCGCAATCTTGGAGGCATCGCGCACGTGGTGAAACATCGACTCACCGAAAAAAGCGCCGCCGATCGCGACGCCGTAAAGACCGCCCGCCAGTTCATCGTTTTGCCACGCCTCCACGGAATGCGCGTGGCCGAGTTGATGCAGACGCGTATAACTTTCAATGATCTCGGAGTTGATCCAGGTCTCGGCGCGCTGCGCGCATTGCCGCATCACTTCAGGGAAGGCAGCATCGATTCGAATTTCGAAACTTTTTTTGCGCACGATCCGTTCCAGCGTATGCGGCACGTGGAAGGCATCGAGCGGCAGGATCGCCCGGGGGTCCGGAGAAAACCATTCGATCTCGCCATCGTCCATCGCCATGGGAAAAACACCCAGCCGATATCCCTGGAGCAAAACTTCGGGGTCAATCATTGGGGACAGTGACGTGTGACCTGTGACGACTAACAAGTAAAGACAGAACCGGACATCTTCGCCTTCGAAACTCGTCACTTGTCACTCGTCACTCGTCACATTATTGTCAGTGCTTGAAAGCCCTCTCCGCCGCCTTTGCCATCGCGAGCGCGATCCTGCTGGGCGCCTGCGCTGATCCAATCGAAAAGCCGCCCGCACAGGAAGCGTCAGAAAAATTCCAGCGGGGCATCCGCGGGGAAGGAACACTCGGCCCGATGGATCGTTCCGACGATCCCTACGTCAAACCGTCGTTATCGGATTCGCATCCCTGATCTGTGAAGACCGCCGCGCCTTCCGCTCATTCCAAGGTTCTCATCCTCGATTTCGGTTCGCAGTACACGCAGGTCATCGCGCGGCGCATTCGCGAGTGTCAGGTTTATTCTGAAATCGTTCGCTTCGACATCCCGGCGGAGGAAGTCGTGGAACTAAAGCCGAAAGGTATCGTGCTCTCGGGCGGACCGGCCAGCGTTTACGACGAGCGTGCGCCGCAAGTGGACCCGAAGATTTTTTCGCTCGGCATTCCGGTGTTGGGAATTTGCTACGGGATGCAGCTGATGGCGCATCATCTGGGAGGCCAGGTGGAATTCAGCGCGCGGCGTGAATACGGCGCCGGCATGCTGCACGTTCCAAATGGCTCGCAGCTCTTCGATGGCCTCGGCGAGCAGATCGATATCTGGAGCAGCCATGGCGACAAGGTCACCGCCATGCCGAAAGGGTTCCGGACCGCGGCGCACACGGAGAATTCCGCCTTCGCCGCGATCGAGGATCCCCAGCGAAAACTTTACGGGCTGCAGTTTCATCCTGAAGTTGCCCACACGCCGCGGGGGAAAGAGATCCTGCAGAATTTCGTTTTTCACATCTGCGGCTGCGCGATGGATTGGACGATGGGCTCGTTCATCGAGGAAGCATGCGATCGCGTGCGCCGGCAGGTGGGCGACCAGAAAGTTGTGCTCGGTCTCAGCGGCGGCGTCGATTCATCGGTCACGGCGGCGCTGCTGCATAAGGCGATCGGCGATCAGCTCACCTGCATCTTCGTCAACAACGGACTGCTGCGGTCGCGCGAAGAAGAAATGGTCCAGCGCGTTTTTGAGGAAAATTTTCACGTGCGCCTCAAGTACGTGGAAGCAGCGGACCGGTTCCTGAAATTGCTTGAGGGCGTGACCGATCCGGAAACGAAACGGAAAATAATCGGCAACGAATTCGTGAAGGTTTTCGAACAAGCGACGGTGGAGCTTCTCGCGGAAGACAAGGCCACTGGGTCGGGCGAGCACGGGGGCTACCACTTCCTCGCGCAAGGAACACTTTACCCGGACGTGATCGAGAGCGTTGCGATCGGAGGCAATCCCGCGCACGTGATCAAGAGCCATCACAACGTCGGCGGGTTGCCGGAAAAAATGCACTTCGAGCTGGTCGAACCGGTGCGCCAATTATTCAAAGACGAGGTGAGGCAGGCCGGTCTTCAGCTCGGGCTGCCGAAGGAGATTGTCTATCGCCAGCCCTTTCCCGGGCCCGGGTTGGCGGTGCGAATTCTCGGCGAGGTGACGCCGGAACGGCTGCGGATTTTGCGCGATGCCGATACGATCGTGGTGAGCGAAATGAAAGCGTCCGATTGGTATTATCGCGTTTGGCAATCGTTCGCGGTCCTGCTGCCGGTGCGCACGGTCGGCGTGATGGGTGATCAGCGCACGTATGAGAACACGATCGTGCTTCGGGTCGTCGAAAGCCAGGACGGCATGACGGCGGATTGGGTGCGGTTGCCCTACGAATTGCTGGCGCGGATTTCCAGCCGCATCATCAACGAAGTCAAAGGGGTCAACCGCGTTTGCTACGATATTTCGAGCAAACCGCCGAGCACGATCGAGTGGGAGTGAGCCATTTTTCGATTGGCGATTTTTGATTGCCTATCCGCCTGGGTGGGGAGCGCAACGAGGTCGATCGCACCCACCCGACGACGGCCCCTGCAAAAGAAGCGGGACAGAGACGTGCCTCCCACGGTAAATTCTCGTCGATGAACGCCGAGCAGGAGCGCCTAGCGGAAAATCAGAAGGACCAGCGCTGGCATCTGTGGGGTCCTTATCTGGCAGAGCGGGCCTGGGGAACGGTGCGGGAGGATTACAGCGCGAATGGCGATGCGTGGAATTATTTTCCGCACGATCACGCGCGCTCGCGCGCTTTCCGCTGGGGTGAAGATGGCATCGGCGGCATCTCGGATTTCAAGCAGCGCCTTTGCCTGGCGTTCGCGTTTTGGAACGGGCGCGACCCGATCCTGAAGGAACGCCTCTTTGGCGTGACCGGGCCGCAAGGCTCCCACGGCGAGGACGTGAAGGAAGTTTATTTCTACACCGACAGCACGCCGACCCACAGTTACATGCGGATGCTTTACCGTTATCCGCAAGCGCGCTTTCCGTACGAAGAACTCATCGCGGTGAATCAGGGCCGCCCCAAACACGATCCAGAATTTGAATTGTGGGACACGGGCATTCTGCGCGAGCAGCGTTATTTCGATATTTCGCTCGAATACGCCAAGGTGGATCCGGACGATTTCTTCATTCGCGTCACGGCAACGAATCGTGGCCCGGAAGCGGCGGAGCTCCACATTCTCCCGACCCTCTGGTTCCGGAATACCTGGTCCTGGGGGCGCGACGACCGGCGGCCCTCACTCCGCGCCAGCTCCGATGTGGCGGGACGTTCTCTCACGATCCAGGCCAGTCACCCCGGGCTGGGTGATTACAAATTGCATTGCGAAGATGCGCGCGAGCTTCTCTTCACCGAAAACGAAACCAACACGGAGCGGCTTTTTTCGTCGCCCAACAAATGTCCGTTCGTCAAAGACGGCATCAACGACTTCATCGTGCGAGGCCGCGCCGGCGCGGTGAATCCCGATTGCGTGGGAACCAAAGCGGCGGCGCGTTATTCCTTCATGATCGAGCCGGGTGCGAGTTCGGTGGTGCGCCTCTGGTTTGGGCGAATCGGCGAGGCAACCGAGCAGGATCGTTCGGGCGAGCCGGGAGAAATGCCGCGACCGGTTTGTCTTCCGGTGTTGGATCAGGAAGCGTTCGAGCATTTCGAATCTGTTTTCAGCGAACGGAAACGCGAGGCGGATGAATTTTACGCGGCCCTGGAACCATCATGTTTGAGCGAGGAACATCGCCTGATCCATCGGCAGGCGCTCGCGGGCATGCTTTGGAGCAAACAATTTTATTATTACGTCGTCGATCATTGGCTCGAGGGCGATCCGGGGCAGCCCCCTCCCCCGCGAGAGCGCGAACACGGCCGCAACTCCGAGTGGCGCCATCTCTATAATGAGCGCGTCATGTCGATGCCGGACAAATGGGAATATCCCTGGTATGCGGCCTGGGACCTCGCCTTCCATTGCCTCCCGCTGGCACTGGTCGATCCGGATTTCGCCAAGACCCAGCTCGATATCATTTTGCGCGAATGGTACCAGCATCCTAACGGCCAGGTGCCCGCGTACGAATGGAATTTCGGCGACGTTAATCCGCCGGTGATCGGCTGGGCCGCGTGGCGAATTTACAAGATCGAGGAGAAGCAATCCGGCCAGGGCGACCGGCCTTTTCTCGAAACTGTTTTTCACAAATTGCTTATCTCCTTCACCTGGTGGGTGAATCGAAAGGATTCCGAGGGGAAAAATATTTTCCAGGGCGGCTTCCTCGGCCTCGATAACATCGGCGTCTTCGACCGCAGCGCGCCGCTGCCGGATGGCGGGCACCTCGAGCAGAGCGATGGGACCAGCTGGATGGGAATGTTTTGCCTCAACATGATGCGGATGGCGCTGGAGCTCGCCCGAGCCAATCCCGTCTACGAAAATATCGCGACGAAGTTCTTCGAGCACTTTCTCGGGATTGCCGGCGCCATGAATAATCTCGGCGGGAAAGGCATCGGCCTGTGGGACGAGCCGGATGAATTTTATTACGATGTGCTGCATTTGCCGGACGATCGCTACCTGCCGTTACGTGTGCGATCGCTCGTGGGATTAATGCCGTTGCTCGCGGTGGAGACCATTGAGCCCGAGCTGCTCGACGCCATGCCTGGTTTCAAGGAACGGCTCGAATGGTATCTGAACGATCGCCCCGATCTCGCCAGTCTCGTCTCGCGCTGGCACGAACCCGGCGCGGGCGAGCGGCGGCTGATTTCACTGACGCGCGGCCACCGCATGAAATGTTTGCTGCGCCGGATGCTCGATCCGAACGAATTTCTAAGTGACTACGGCGTGCGCTCAGTGAGCAAATATCACGCGGCGCATCCGTACGTTCTCCACCAGGATGGCGCCGATCGCGTGGTCAGCTACGATCCGGGCGAATCGCAGACGAATATTTTCGGCGGAAATTCAAATTGGCGCGGACCGGTCTGGCTGCCGATCAATTATCTCCTGATCGAGTCGCTCCAGAAGTTGCACCATTACTATGGCGACGACTTCAAAGTGGAGTGTCCAACCGGCTCCGGCCGTTACGAGACCCTGAACGGAGTTGCGAACGAATTATCGAATCGTTTGATTCAGCTCTGGCTCCGCGATCGAGACGGCGTTCGTCCGTTTGCCAGGGGGAGCGGCGACGCGCTTGAGGCGGAGCACGATCGCGGCCTGTATTGGTTTCACGAATATTTCCACGGCGATACTGGCGCGGGCCTCGGCGCCAGTCATCAGACTGGCTGGACGGGACTCATCGCCAAACTGATCGAACAGCAGGGCACCGGCGGCACGATCGTAAAACGCGACCCGTTTACAGATCTGTAGGCATTGGAGGCGCGCTGACCTCAGACCGTTGGGAGAATCATGGCGCGGCTCACGATCCACGCGGGTCGTTAGGCCGTTTTCGCCAGAGCGCGAACAGCGCCGCCAGAATCGCGAAATCAAGAGCCAGGTGCCAGGCGAAGCCGAGATGATCGCTGACGTGGCCGAAGCAACCGCAGCTGATATCGATTCCGCGCAACTTCGCCGCTATCGTCGCACCGATGAAGACGAGCATGAGCGAAAAAAGAATCGCGAGCGCGCCGGAAGACAACCGGCGCAAAATCAGCGCAAGTCCGCAGATCATTTCCAGCCAGGGCAAATAAAACGCCAGCCAGACGGTAGTCGCCCATGGCAGAATTTTGTAGTTGTCGATGTCGCGAGCGAACTCCATTGGATCGACGGCTCGAATGCTCGCAAGATCGACAATCTTGCTCAGGCCGGCGAAGACGAAAACCGCGCCGACGAGCCCGCCGACAATGCGCCACGCGATCTTTATTTTCGCGTCCTGAGCCATTCTTCCCAGCCGCCTTTCAAGACGCGAATCTCATTCGGGAGCCCAGCCTCCTCTCGCAACCGGCGCGCCACATCGCCGGCGAGATTGCAGCTTTGCGAACTGCAATAAACGACAATCTTTTTTTCCGGCGACCAGTGTTGCTGCAGAAACGGCGGGAGCAATTCGTTCCAGCGATCCTCGTTTAATGAAATCGCGCCGGGGATATGGTCGTGCTCGAAATCCGCGTCCGGCCGCGCGTCCACCCAAATCGCGCGTGCGCCCCACTGGCGCGCGAGATCGACGCTGACCGTGTCCGACTCAGCAACACGGGAATCCCAGGAAATTTTATCGCGGAAATGGAGCGCCTCACCGGCGGCAGGCAGCAACGCCAGAAAGAGTAGCAGCGCGCTCTGCCGAAGCAGCGATCTCACGAGGCTAGGGCGCGGCCGTTGCCGTCTGCATCACTTGCGCGTTCGCGGTGAAAACCTTCGCGGGACCGGATGAACTATCGGGCTTGATGGTCAGCACCGCGTTCACCGGATGCGAAGTGTCGCGAGGCTGAACGACAATGCGAAACTCTCCCGCACCGCGTCCCGCTTCGACTTTGGTGGTGAAGTCGGGGCTGGAAGACGTCACCTCCAGGTTCTTTATCGTCGTGCCTTTCGCTGCTTTCGCCGCGATCGTTTTCGGCGTCGGATCGGAGCCCGTCTGCCAGAAAACCAGGGTGGGCTGCAGGTCGAGCAGCTGCGCGATCGTTGCCTTCAACGTGAGAACCGTCACCGGTTTTTGAGCATCATCCGTGTCGACCGTTACTGTTTTCACCTGCAACCCAGTGCGGTCTCCGATCGTAAAGGTGGCCGTGATTTCGCCTTTCTCGCCGGGCGCGACGTCGTTCTTCGGCAATGCCGCCGTGGTGCAGCCGCAGGAAGGGCGAACCGACTTGAAGTGAACCGGTTTGTCTCCTTTGTTCTCGTACTTAAAAACGCCCACGGCCGCAGCGTCACCCAGCGCCGGATGCAGATCGAGCTCGGTTTTCTCCCAGGTCAATTCCGCCCGCGCCACGGCAGCGATCGAGAAACAGAGGACGCTCAGGAATAGAATTCGTTTGCCGTTCATGCTGGGAGCAAAAAGGGAAACCGTCGCGGTGTCAAACTTCGTTGCCGCTTCGGAGCCGCCGGATCCATTAATCCCGCTCCATCAATTCAGGGAGAACATGTCCACCACCGCGATGCCCGTGCTTCCACCCGCGCCGCGCACAATCGCGGTATAGCTCGCCGCGTTGGCCGGCAAAGTATAAATGATCGCGGATTCCGCGTCGTTTGTGGGAGCCACCGTCGTAGCAATGATTTCCGTTTCCTGACCGCCGGAGCGCCAGTTATCATTGAAGGCCAGCTGCGTCCCGTTCGCATCCACCAGCTGCAAAGTCGGGTCCGTCAATTTGCCGGCGATGCTCAGTGACGGGCCAATCGCCCGAATAATGATCTTCTGCGAGGTCTGCCCGAGCACGATCGTTCCCGCGAAGAGCACGTTGTCGCCGGTCTGCACAAGTCCTCGGGTGGAGATATTCGCCAGCTTGGAATCAGTCGACCGATCCAGATCGTAAACCTGCACCACGGCGATGCCGGTCGTATTGTTCGCACCGCGAACGATCGCGGTGTATTGCGCATTATTGGCTGGCAGCGTCGCGACAATGGCCGATTCCAAATCGTCCGTGGGAGCAATTCCACTGTCGATGATCGCCTGCTTGTTCGGCGACAGCTTCCAATCGTCATTTTGGTCGAGCTGCTTGGATACGTCCCGAAGCTCGAGCGTCGGATTGGCCAGTTTGTCTGCGAGCGTAAGCGATGGACCAATCGCGCGAATGATAACTTTTTTCGGCTGCGTTCCTGTAACGATAAATCCTCCGATCAATGCGTTGCTGTCGCCTGCTTCGACCCGCAAACGCGTGGAGATGTTGGCCAGCACCGTCGGCAAACTGGCCACCGGCGCCACGTAATCGACTTTCGTATTGAGCAGGTTTGCGATGCTGGCGCTTTTTTGCGTCGTCGCAAACGATCCCCCGCTGAAGGTCACGGTATAAGAACCATTTCCTGGCACCGGAACAGAATAACCTCCCGAAGCAGTGGTCACGGCGAAGAAGCTGGTTCCCGTGACGTCGACTCTGATCCCGCCGATCCCTTCACCCGGATCATAAAATCCGTTGCCGTTCGTGTCTTGATACACGACTCCCGTGATGAATGGAGTCTGGCTGGTTTGCGCTCCGAAATCCTGCACAATATAGAGCGAGTCCAAGGTGCCATTGGGCTGACCCGGGTTGCTCTCATTATCCGTCCCGACCGAGATGCCGATTCCGACCTCTCGGAAAAAAGCGAGCATCGTGGTGTTGCGATGTCCCCGCCCCGCCGTGTCCTGATCGGTGAACAAGCCGTTGTGCGAACTGAGCACGCCCGCTACGAGTCTGGCCCCGACATAGGGACCGCTGCCCTGTGATTCGGCTTCCGCCACGTTTTCTGGCCCCGGAAAAAATCCAGAGGCAGTTGTGGGCCCATTGTAGCTGGCCATGGAATAGCCTGCCGCGGCGATTCGTTGGTCCGGCGTCATGCCACCAAAGGTGTGCGGTGAGACAGGGAGGAAAAACTGGTCG
>JBEEHO010000150.1:0-4076 GCA_041167425.1 Verrucomicrobiota bacterium
AAAAAAGTAACGATGCCGATTTGCAGCATCTCGCGCGTGGAAAGCAGAGCGTCACCGTGAGCATGGCCTCCGAACATCCCGCGCAGAAGCCGTGTGGCGATGGTAAAATCCGACGCTCGAAAGAAGACCCAGGCGAGACAGACGGCGGCATAGGTAACCAGGCCCAGCAAAAGTTTGACCGCCAAATTCTCAGTCCAGGCGCGCTCTCCGACGAGAGCTCGCAAAGTATGCTCGATCACCAGATAAAATCCATGGAGTAATCCCCAGACTACAAAGGTCCAGGCCGCGCCATGCCATAAGCCGCCCAGGAACATGACGATAACGAGATTGATCGCGGCGCGCGCCCAGCCCACCCGGTTACCGCCCAGCGGAAAGTAGAGGTAATCGCGCAGGAAAGTGGAAAGCGAGATATGCCAGCGCCGCCAAAAATCGGAAAAGCCGATGGCGGCGTACGGAAAGCGAAAGTTATCTTTCAAGTGAAAGCCAAGGCAAAGTGCCGCGCCGATCGCGCAGGTCGAGTAACCCGCGAAGTCGAAAAAGATTTGTCCCGCGAAGGCCATGACTCCAAGCCAGGAGTCAAGCGCGATAACGGGACCGCCATAACTAAAGATTCTATCGGCCGACCCGGCGAGCATCGTATCCGCCAGGACGACCTTTTCGAACAAGCCCAACGTCATGAGGGCCAGCCCCCAAAGGAACCGGCCGGTCTGCGGTTTTGGAGGAGCGAGCAGCTGCGGCAGAAAATCCCCGGCGCGCACGATTGGCCCGGCGACCAGCTGAGGGAAAAACGAAACGGCGAGGACGAAATCGCGCAGCGACTTGGTGGGCTGCATGACCCCGCGATAGACATCGAGGGTGTAGGAAAGCGAATGGAAGGTGTAGAAGGAAATCCCCACCGGAAGCAAAATGTCCAGATGCGGGGGCTGATAAGCGACGCCCAGGCGCGCCATGAACCACTGGAAGTTTTCGAGGAGAAAGTTCCCATATTTGAAGAAACCCAGCATGCTCAAATTCATGGCCACACTAATGACGAGCCAGACCTTGCGCGAGCGCGGCCGTTTTGCGCGGGCGATCCGAGCGCCCAGCCAAAAATCCATCGCGGTAGTGGAAAAGAGCAAGGCGGCAAAAGGCGGATTCCAGGCGCCGTAGAAGATGTAACTTGCCACCACAAGCAGATTCTTTCGCGCGGTCCACGACCGCATGCCCCAATACGCGGTCACGACGACGACGAAAAAAACTATGAAGGTGAGAGAGTTGAAAAGCATCGGAAGCTGGTTCTCCTATCCAGTCGCCGCGTGCGCGACAAGCCCTTTCAGAAAAAATCTATTACGCCCCGGGGTCGGTGGAAATTCGCGTTTCGCGGAAAATCAAGCGCGGTGCGCAGGGATTAAGGCGACGTCTCGGTGAAACAGCTCTGCTGCTTGACGAGCAAGTCTCCGCGGGTTCTCCTCAGGGATGCGTCGGGATTGTTTCGGCTCCAAACCATCGCTTGCCAGGGTAAGCTTATCGGCACTGCTAGGTCCACCGCGATAGAGTAGCTACACCTTATCAATGGGGCACGACGTCGCAGTAGTAGGTCTCGGTGGAATGGGGAGCGCGATCCTGGCCCACTGCGCGACGCGCGGCGCCTCCGTTATCGGCCTGGAACAATTCGGACCCGTGCACGACCTGGGTTCGTCGCATGGAAAAACGCGAATGATCCGCAAGGCCTATTTTGAAGATCCGGCCTATGTCCCGCTGGTTATCCGGGCCTATGAGTTATGGAGAGCGCTCGAGCGCGCGACGGGAGAAGAGATCCTGCGGATAACCGGCGTGCTCTCGGTCGGCGAAGAGACGGGTGAGATCATCCGCGGGACGCGCCGCGCCGCCAGTGAACACGACTTGCGGGTGGAGTCCTTGAGCCAGCGAGAAGTGAAAGCGCGTTACCCTACTCTCGAGTTATGGAAGGATGAAGTAGCACTGCTTGAAATGGATGGGGGCGTCTTGAATCCGGAGGACGCAGTCCGCGCGCACTTGAAAGTGGCCGAAGCGAGCGGCGCCGAGACCCGTTTCGGAATAGCGATGGAAAGCTGGCATCCCACAGACGAAGGTTTCGAGCTGCGCCTTAGCGACGGCACGCAGGCCCGGGCGCGCAAGCTTGTCCTGGCGCTAGGTCCCTGGTTTCAGGATACCCTTGAGTCCCTTGGTGTTCGCATTCGAGTGCAACGCAATATCCAAGCCTGGTTTTCGCCCATAAGCCATAACTATGATGCGCCGGGTTTCCCGGGGTTTCTGCTCGACCGGCGAGGTCTTCCTGCGCCGCTCTATGGCTTTCCGGATTTTGGCGATGGAATCAAAGCAGCTTTTCACGGCTTTGGCGACCTGACGGACGCGAAGCACGTCGATCGCGAAGTAAACCTGGCTCACGACGTCGAGCCGATTTCGCGTACACTGGAGCAATGGATGCCGGGCGCGGCCGGGACTTTGCGGGAAGCAAAGCCCTGCATGTATACGCTAACTCCCGACGCGAATTTTGTAATCGATCACCATCCCGATCATGAGAATCTCATTCTATGTGGCGGCTTCTCCGGGCACGGATTCAAGTTTGCTCCAGTCGTGGGTGAGATCGGAGCCGAGCTCGCGCTGGATGGTGGGTCGCGTCATCAACTCGAGTTTCTCTCCCTTCGAAGATTCCGATCTTCCTGAATGCTGGCCGGCCAGATTCGCTTCATCGCACGGAGTCGATCAGGCGCCATTTACTCAACGACCACACCTTTCCAGAAGGCGACGCGGTTCTTGATGTTCGCTGCGGCATCTTTGGGTTCGGGGTAATACCACGCGGCATCCTTGTTCTGTTTCCCAGCCACGGAGATGTCATAGTAGCTCGCATCCCCTTTCCAGGGACAAGTGGTGTGGCTATCGCTCTTCTGGAAATAGGAGAGGTTGAGCGACGCGGCCGGGAAGTAATGATTTCCCTCCACGACCACCGTGTCGTTACTTTCTGCCAGCGTCTCGCCATTCCATCTTGCCTTCATTAGTCTGCCTATCCTTTCCGGTTAGTTCAATGACCGATCGAAAGATACCATAAACGTCAGCGTCCGAAAAGGCCAGAAGCCCGAAGGCGAATCCATCGACCGCGGTCATAACGCCGCTCCTTCGAGGGGATAAGAATGAACGCAAGCTTCGGCGGCGAAGTCAATTCCCTTTGGACTGGTGGGGTGGAAGCCTGCCGGCGGTTACCGCTTCTAATAGACCGCTCCGGTCAGGGTGTAAGTGATCGGAGCCTTAACCCTGAAGACGGTTCCCGGTCTGAACCGCCATTTTCGAAAACCCGCGACCGCAGCATTATCGAGCATGGGATCTCCCGTGCTTACTTCCAGGATGACATCGGTGACACTTCCGCTGATGGGATCGACGGTCATGACTACAATTCCGTTGCCAGTGATCCTCAGTCGTCTTGCTTCATAAGGATATTCCGGCCGCGGTGCGCTCAAGGCGGTTACCCTGGCTGACGAAAGGCTTACTGTGCCGGGGCCGGAGTTCCTTAGCCTGGTTATCGGCGCGGCGCGCTGAGGTGTTTGTCTTCGAATCGGAGACGGAGATTGCTTTGGCTCGATGAACATCGGTTCCTCGGCAGGATTCGGAATGGGCGACGGAGCGGTCAGGTCATCCGGCGGTGGAATAGGTGCGTCGGCCGCGGGAGGGGAATCGACAAAGTCCACACTGGTGAACTCGTTCTGACCCGAGAGTAGATCTTCCGTTGGCAGGTGGCGAATACCAGCGATCGCAATCGCGCCAAAATGGATAAGCGCTGCGCTGCCGAACGCGACCCCAACCCGCCAGTTTCGTTTTGGTTGATAAAGTAAAGCTCCAGCCATAACCAGGTCCTTTCCCGTCTCGAACTACAAGTGAGACACCTGGGACTTGGAAAACTTAAAAGGAAAACAGCCTCTCTGTTCGGCGAAGCTGAAACTAGGGGAGCTGGGCTCCGTTACGTCCGGCCGCTTACCAGATTTTTACCCGCTCCTTTGGATCGACGAAGAGCTTCTCCGCCGGCTTAACCGTGAAGGCCTCATACCACGCGTCGATATTCCTGA
>JBEEHO010000151.1:0-4352 GCA_041167425.1 Verrucomicrobiota bacterium
AACAGAAATTCCGCGAAGCGGAAAATGAGTATCGCGGAATTATTCCCCTCGATGAAAAGGTGCTGGGACCACGGCACCCCGATACCTTGAGCCTGTATTTCAATTTCGCTCTGAGCCTGGCCCGGGCCGGCAAGCTTCAGGAAGCCAGGCCCTTTGCCCGCAAGGCCGTGCAAGGGGCCCAGGAGGTCCTGGGCGCCGATCATCCTTCAACCAAGAGATACCTCATTCTTCTCAGCAAGCTAGAGAAGGATACCGGACGTTAACAACGTTGTTGCGTTGCTACGTGTGAGTGCCGCCGGCTAGTGCGCCATGAGGAACCTGATCATAACCATGATCCATGTTCCCAGGAGTGCCGCGCCCACATAGCCAATCACGAGACCGGTAAAGGCAACGGACCGGCTTAACGAGGAGTTGACTGATCCTCTGGTTTCCGCGAGCGCGCGGTGTCCACAAATAATGGCCGGCACTGAGGTAATTCCGAAGGTGAGAAGGGACAGGATGCCAAGCACGAACGACCATAAGGGGAGGGCGGGAAGATCGTCTTTCGACGGGTCAAACGAAGCAGGCGCCGGTGACGAAAATTCGATCATCCCGGTTATGACGGTTGATCCGTCTGATTTTGCACCCAATCATAACTGGTGTCTAACGCTTCCGGGGCCCGCTCGTTCTGCCGATCATGACTTTAATGATCGTGACAGCAATCGTGGTCTTCACATTCATGGTCATGACTGTGGGCCGACCATGCGGGGAAGGGATCGGGTAACGCCCCCCAACTCTCTTCGCCGTCGCACATCTCGGCATCACTTAACAGGCAGGCATCTAGCTTTGCAGCAAGATCGCCGGGATCCATTTCAATCCCCATGAAAGCAAGCGCCTGACGCCGGTCGCCAAAAGGTTCCATCCAGACCTTCTTCAAACGATCGGGGATTTCGGCGTGACCGGAATTATCTTTGTGAGCTACCGCGGCCCACCATTCACCAGCCGGCGCGTAATGGCATTCGGAGCCGGCGATGTTAAGTCCTCCTACCAGGTCCATCCTGGTGGCAAGCCAGAAGTAACCTTTGACGCGGAAAACGCCGGGAAAACGGGTTTGAAGCAGATTCCACAATCTCTCCGGGTGAAATGGGCGACGAGCCCGATAAGCGAAGGTCGTTACCTCCTGGTCGTTAGCTTCAACGGCCGATTCTTCTTCAATTACTTTACGCCAACCGACGCTTTCTGCGGCCGCAGGGAAATCGAATGACGCCGCGTCATCGAGTAATTGTTTCGGGAGCGCACTGTCTTTTCTTTCGACGATGCGTGCCCGTGGGTTGATCGCAGAAGCAATCGCTCGTGACAAAATGTAGTCGTCACGGGCCGGATCGCCCTTCAACGCGATTACGCTGGCTACTTCGATTTGGTCGGCCAGGATGCAGGGCGAGGTAACCCCAGCAACGGTACTGCCATGGACGATGGAACCAAGCAGGTCCCCGACGTCGATCGACAACACGATGGAACTCAGCCGGGCTACCTCTGATAAGCCTGAGGCTCGGTCGGCTTGCGGTAGAAAGAGGGAAGCGAAAGCTATGGGATGGGTCCGCGAGTCACACTCCAGAATAAGATGATCAATCGAGGCCTGCCCGGCCATCGCTTCGATCTGCGCGCCTACTCTGGCCGGATCGTAGCCGTCGTGATTGTTCGTCCGCTCCAACTCCTCTACTACCAGCTTCGGCGCGGTTGCCTGACTCTCGGTCTCAATATCGCCGTCATCGCTCGCGCTCGCCAGAAGACCGAAGCGCCGGTTCGGGTTACTCGCCACGATCTCCTTCATGAGTTCGCGCGTAGCAGGTCCGGTTAAAATGGATACCGGCAGGAGCTGTGAAGCTAACGTGGAGCTGGTTGTCACCGGCGGAACTAACAGGTCTCGGTTACTTAAGCGTTAGGGCCGGTGACGTCGGGCCGCCACGGCATGGCCAGGCGGTGAAGAAGCGACTTTGCCTCCAGCGGAAGAAGACCCGGCATTCCGGAAATCAGGCGGGCGAGCAGGCTACTCATAATCGGCGCGGCGAAGCTGCTTCCGGTAACCTCCTTGGTGGAGTGATGATTCCACGGGAGCGTCACATCCACGCCGCGGGCGGCGAATTCCACCAGGTGGCCCGGCTTATAAAAGAAAGTGCGATCATCATCCGAGCGCGCCATGTTCACCGTGACAACACTGGGAAAGTAACCGGGCCACTCCGGCGTGGTAAAGTCATAGTTATTGCAGGCAGAAACGATGTGGATGCCTTTGAGATACGCTTCGTCGATCCACTCTTTGTATTGAAAGATGTGCTCGGCCAGGCCACAACCAAAGCTACAGTTCAAAACGTGATAGCCGCGATCGATCGCCTGCCGGACGCCCTCGCGAATGATCACGGTGCGCGAACCAAGATTTTCGCCCAGCACGCGGAAGCTCCCGATCTGCGCATCAGGCGCAATCCGGCGGATCACACCCGCGACCGCCGTGCCGTGTCCATAAACATCGACGCCGCCCCCGGCCTTCACCTCGATCTGAACGCCAGCATCGAAGACCTGGAGATCGTCCACCAGCGTCAGACCCTCCAGATCGGGATGATCGATTTCAATTCCAGAATCGATCACGGCAATCCGGACACCCTTGCCGGTGCCATTCGCCAAAGCCAGCCGGGCTTCGTCCAGTCTGAAGGGACTGAAGTCCGTAGCTAGTGCCGGTTCCATCCTACAGCTGTTCCGAGGAGTCGGTAATCGAGTAAGTCTCTGACCACGGCGGCCAGCGTTTGGACGGCGTTCAGATCCAGAGGAGTAAAGCCGGGGGGCGTTTTACCCGTCGGCTCGGCCTGTCCCTTCTCGATCACAACATCGAGAAGCTGAACACACGAAATAACTCCGCGCACCTGGTTAAGAAAATAAAGGGGCACTGCGATCATGGCATAGGTCGTCTTGCCCAGTTTCTTTCCCAGCTCGGCGCTATGGCTCTTGTTCTTGTAGACCTGGTTCTCCACAAAGGCATGCTCGCTCGCCACCACCAAACTGATGATGCCCGACCCCAGAGGGTTTTCGAACCCGATGATCTTCTCCGAATTCGGCCCGCTATTAAAGGTGGCGACGAGAGACTTTTTCTCGTGGTCGATCAACCAAATGCTCCCTTCGTCCGCGCCGATCCGTTCAAAAGTGTCCTTCAGGAGCTTGAGCAATATTTCGTCGCAGATACTCAGGAAGTTTTCCGGTTTGACGGCGTTGCCCACTTTGGCGAGGTGCTCCTGCAAAGCGGGGCGCAACGGAAGAAAGCGCTGCTCCGGAAGAAAATTTGCGCGAGCAGTGATCATGTTTCAGAGGGCCGCAGGGCCCGGATTTCAGTTACCAGCGCCGGAATTAAATCTGGTTGTTCCCGCAACATTTTTTTCATTTGCTCGCGCTCCTCTTCATTACACGTGCCGGCGGCAAACTTCGCGATCTTTTCTCGAAGATCGGATGAGACCGTGGCGGCGGAACGTCCGGAGACCTCCTGGCTTTCCAGGAGTTCAAACAGAATCTGGAAATCGTCATTCACACGCGTGACTCGGGATGTTGGAAGGCGCTTTGTTTTGGAGCAGGGAAATGAATTTCATTTTGCTTCGAGTAAATGAGCGAAGGGCGGCGCCATCAAAACCAGAGCGGCCACAATGTTATTTTTCCACTCATCTTAGACTAATAAGTTTGGAGTTTTTGCGATTTATCTTCCTCGCGCTAGAAAAGCCCGTCGACTGAGCCCGCACAAAGCTCGAGGAAATCTTCCCAGCGCAGCTCGAGCCACGGGTCCACCCGTTTCAATTCCGACAAGATGTCCTTGGAAATATTCTGGCGCGCGAGCTCAAGCGCGCGGCTGACTTTCGATTCGTGCCAGCCCCACATCCGGGCGATTTCTCGCTGCGTCAATTGATGAAGATGAACCAGCTTCAGCATCAGGACCGATTCCGAATCCCTCTTCGCGAATGCATTCCGGATCGCCGTCCGCAATAACTTAAGCAGACGCTCTTCGCTCGAAACCGATTCCGGATGCGGCCTGCGATCGAAAAAATCGTCCGACCCGCGATCGGAAGGAGGAACATCCACGCGAAAGGTCTGCCGGCGTTTCAAGTCCACCAATCGATTCGTCGCCACTGTGAGCAGCCACGATTCGAGCGCGCAACGCCCCTGATATTTTCCCAGCAGGGTCTCGCGGTTTGGGCGCGCGCCGAAACAATCGGACCACAGATCCGCGACCAAATCCTCGGCCTCGGTCGGATTCGCTCCGCGGGCGCAAAGCACGGCGACGATTCTGCCGTGATATCGGGTGCGCAGTTCAGCCGCGGCCGCGCCGTTCACGGTCAGGACGC
>JBEEHO010000152.1:0-4264 GCA_041167425.1 Verrucomicrobiota bacterium
AGGTCTGGACCGTAAAAGAGACCGACCTCGTTCTATTCACCCGGCAACTTTCAACCATGATCGAGGCCGGCATTTCGCTGGTCCAGGCTCTGACCGCCCTTTATGACCAGTGCGATCCGAAACGCCAGAAGAGCTTGCGAAATATCATTAGTGACGTCACCACGAGAGTGCAAGGCGGTGAAACCTTCCATGAGTCCATCGCGAAACATCCGCGCGTTTTTGATCGGCTTTTCGTGAGCATGGTGAAAGCCGGTGAGCACGGCGGTCTGCTCGCGGAGATTCTCGATCGTCTGGCCGGTTTCCTGGAAGCGAGCGCGCGTCTGCGGAAGAAGGTGAAGTCGGCGATGACTTATCCCGTCATTGTGATTTCCATCGCGTTTGCGATCACCACTTTTCTTATCGTCAAGGTCGTTCCGATCTTTGGCGAAATCTTCAAGGACTTCGGGTCGAAATTGCCCGCACCCACGCAATTCCTGATCGATCTCAGTGATTTCATGCGCGGCGAATGGTACTTCCTCATCGGCGGTGTTTTCGCGATATTTTTTGGTATCCGCACTTTCCTGCGTTCAGCGGGTGGCAAGAAATTCGCGGACCGCTGGAAGTTGAAGCTGCCGATATTCGGCCCGCTCATTCACAAGATCTGCATGTCACGATTTTCGCGCACCTTTGCGCAGCTCATTCGCAGTGGCGTTCCGATTCTCGAGGTGCTCGAGATCGTCGGCGGCGCCTCAGGCAATCACGTCGTGGAAATGAGCATCAAAGGGGTGGGCGAAGATGTGGAGAAAGGCGACAATCTTTCCGTCGCGCTGTCCAAGAAACCTATTTTCCCGCCAATGATGCTGCGAATGGTGGCGGCGGGCGAAGCCACCGGCAAGATCGACACCATGCTGGAGAAAATGGCCGATTTCTGGGACGAAGAAATCGAAGCGATGCTGGATGCGTTGACCTCGCTGATTGAGCCGCTCCTGATTGTTTTCCTCGGTGTAATCGTCGGTGGCATCGTGATCGCGATGTTCCTGCCGATCTTCAAATTGAACGAAGTAGTTTCGCAGAGCAAAAGCTAAGGAGAAGCCTCGCTCGTGTATGGGAAGGAGTGGACCGCAAGGTCCACTCCTTTTCGGCTTCTGTCAGAATTCGTAATCTTCCTCGTGACGTAATCGATCTGATTGCGGCACGGGTTTGAGCACGAGCACAAGCACGATGACGAGCACCGGGAACAGTTTGTTACGAGGAAACGGGCGGGCGTGAAGTTGCGCTTTCCACCTTGGAATACATCTCGCGATAGATTCGCTCGATCGCGCTGGCGGGATCCTCCAGCATCATGTTCTCCTTGATGACGCTGGCATAGATCGCGAACGAAAACGGCGAGACCGCCGGCAATTCCCGAAGTTTCCATTCGAACGTCCCGACCTCATCCAGGAACCGATAGCCTTCCTCCGCATCCAGAAAGGTGTGGGTCGCCTGGCGATAGGCTTCCACCAGGAGTGGATGGTTGGGCTCGTGCTGCTCGAGCACGCGAAATAAAACTTCGGCGCTCCAGCTCAACTGCTTTTGTTTTCGCTGACGGCCCGGAAGGTTTCGCGGCACCATCAGGCCGGTCTGCGCGACGCCGCGAAACTGCCATTTCACCAATTCAGATCCGCGCAACGCGGTGGCCAGGTCACGCTCGGCCTTCGCGCGCTCAAAGCAGAGCCGCAACTCCGCGAGCGGAAGTTCCTGATACCGGCGCAGCGTCAGCAGAAATCCGTAATCATCGATCGTGGCTAATGCATTGCCGCCGATCCGCTCCTTCACCCGCAACGCCACGATGCGTGACACCGCGTCATTTGCGCTGCGCCCGATGAGCGAATGGAAAAAGTAATGCGCGTGATCAGCTTCCCGGTAGAGCTCGATCAACATTTTCCGGCCAACGGGAATTTCCGAGATCGTTAGCTGCGCGCGAAACAGCTCGACGATGGCTTGCGCGTTCGCGATCGAGATTTGGTAATTCTCCACCAGCCAATCAGCCGTCACTTCGTCGTCCGCATTTTCGCGCACGAGCTTTTCCACGTCGGTCCGAAGCTTTCGGACGGCGCGTGCGAGACCGGACGTGAGCGGCATCTTCGCCGCGTTCCAGCGTGGCACCGTCGGCAAATGACCATCCGCCCGTTCGACGTACGCTTCCTGCACTCCGGTATCGATCAGCCGCACGATCCGGCCGCCGAGGACAAACAAATCGCCGATCTGAAGCTGTTTGATGAAATTTTCTTCCACCGAACCAAGGCGGCGCCGCCGCAGCAGCACGTCGATGAAACCTTCCGAGTGAATCGTTCCGATATTCACCAGGAACTCGCGCGCGATCCGAGCGTGAGCCAGCGTGATGAGGCCATCTTCGATCCGGATCTTTCCGAAAACGCCGGCGTATTGTTTTTTCAGCGAAGCCCCGCCGCCCTCGAGATATTGGAGAATGCGATCGAATTCCTCGCGGCTCAGTTCCCGAAAGGGATAGGCGCGGCGAACGAGCGCAAAGATTTCGTCGGCGCTAATGGGCGCGATCGCCGCCAGGCCGACGATATGTTGAGCCACCACATCGTACGGTTTTTCCTGGATTCGAATCGGGTCCAGCGCCCGCTCGCGCACGAGCTTCGCGGTCACCGTCGCTTCGACGAGATCGTTGATGTTCGTCGCGACGAGCACGCCGTGGCTGCTGCGATTGAGGGAATGACCGGAGCGCCCGATCCGTTGAATCGCGCGCGAGACACCTTTCGGCGTGGCCACCATCACCACCAAGTCGACTGCGCCAATATCGATTCCCATTTCCAGGCTGGTCGAGCAAACCACGGCGCGCAGCTCGCCATTCTTCAGCCGGTCCTCCACTTCGAGCCGCACGCTCCGATCGAGCGACGCGTGATGGATCTCAATCTGCGACGCGAGATCCGGCAGCAATTCCTTCAGCCTCAAACCAACCTGTTCCGCGGCCGAGCGGACATTGGTAAACACCAGGACCGATTTCCGCGTGCGAATGAGCTCGGCCAACTCCGCGTAAAGTCGCACGCCCGTATAGCCCGCCGGCGGGTACGGCTTTCTGCGGATCGGCGAAAATACTTCCACGAGCGATTTTTTCTCCATCTGCGCCTCAGCGATCCGGCACGCCCGTCCCTCGCCCACGAGAAAACGCGCGAGCACATCAAGCGGCGCCGCCGTCGCCGAAAGTCCCACGCGGCAGATTCCTTTTCTGTTCACGCTTTCGCTGTAGTCGCGGCCCTGTGGGTCGCCCGAGTGCGACGTCGCCTCGTCCTTTCCCACGCCGCTCACAGGACGGCTGCTACAACAATTTTGCGCACAGAGCCGCTCCAGCCGTTCGAGCGAAAGCGTCAGGTCCGCGCCGCGCTTGTTCCCCGCGAACGAATGCAGTTCATCCACAATGACAAACTGGCAATCGCCCAGGTGAGCCGCATAGCTTTGCTGCGCCAGCATCACCGCGAGACTCTCCGGCGTCGTAATCAAAAAATGCGTCGGCCGATCCCGGAACTTCACTCGCTCCGACGCCGGCGTGTCGCCCGTGCGCAAATGCAGCCGCAGCTCCTTCTCCAATCCCATTCCGATAATGGGCGCGCGCAGATTTTTCCCAATGTCGTAAGCGAGCGCCCGCAACGGCGAAACGTAAATGCACTGGACCGAACGCGGCAAGGTTCCGGCATCGAGCTTCCGCAGCAAAAAGTCGAAGACGCCGAGAAATCCAGCCAGGGTCTTGCCGCTACCAGTCGGCGAAGTGAGGAGGATCGATTCGTGCTCGAGAATCGGCGGCACGCAAAGCAATTGCGCCTGCGTGAAATCGCCGAAGGTCTCGCTGAACCACGTCGCCAGCCGGGGATGCAAACGCCGAGCCAGCGCGCGGGAGGTGACGGCGGGCTGCTTTCGCATGAGGGAAGGGGAGCGCAGGCCGCCTGCCTGCACAAGCCGGCTGCCAACCGGCTATCCCCATTCATCTCAGAAACGATAACGGGCGGGCGATTCGAAACGACGGGCGAGTATGCGAGGAATTCTTCCAAGGTTAACATCAACGCGCGGGCGTCGTCGCACGCCCGCGTTGCTTCAGTTTCAGTCCCGCTCTAATATCGTTTCTTGCGATTCCGGAATGTCATTCGCCCCCACCGCGCCGCCGTTGCGATCGCGATGGCTTATCTCGCCGGGCCAGCAGCATCCGCGGAGACGTTGCCACTCGACCCAAAGGGCGGCTCGTTGACCTTCGTCGGCGAAGCGTTCCTCCACAATTTCCACGGCG
>JBEEHO010000153.1:0-6238 GCA_041167425.1 Verrucomicrobiota bacterium
ATCGAGATTCAGGACGGTCAACGCCGTGCCGCCCGCCTGGTTACGGCTGAGCGACATCGTCGCAATATTCACTCCGTAGTCTCCGAGCAACGTTCCGATCCGCCCGACGATGCCCGGGCGGTCCGTGTTCTCCAAGACCAGCACGACACCGTGCGGGCGCGCTTCCACCGGGCGGCTGTTCACATTTACGATGCGCGGTGTCGCTCCGAAAAATGCTCCCGCCACCGAGACTGTTTTGCCTTCCGCCACGGCGGAAAGTTCCAGGAGATCGGTGTAATCGCCGACCGCGCTCAAGCGCGTCTCGGTGATTTTTATTCCGAGACTTTCCGCGAACGCCGGCGCGTTCACTTCGTTGATCTCGCTCCCGCCGGCGTGTTCCAAAAATCCCTTGAGCACGGAGCGCGTGATCGCCGTGGTATCCACTTCGTTTACTTTTCCGCTGTAGTTGATATTGAGCCGCTCGACCCGCTTCGGCGCGAGCTGCGCCAGAAAACGCGCGAGCTTTTCGCCGAAACGCAAATGCGGGCCGACGACCGCGAGCGTTTTCGCGTCGAGATTTGGCATGTTCACCGCGTTGCGAATCGTTCCTTCGAGCAGCGCCGCGCGAATCGATTGCGCGATCTCGATGCCGACGCTTTCCTGGGCTTCCGCCGTGGACGCACCGAGATGCGGCGTGAGGACCAGCCCCGGCGCATCGCGCAACGGTGAATCGGGCGGCAGCGGCTCGGTTTCGAAAACATCGAGCGCCGCCCCGGCCACGTGACCCGAACGTAACGCTTCCACCAGCGCCGTCTCGTCGACCAGTCCACCTCGCGCGCAGTTGATCACGCGCACGCCGCGTTTCGTTTTCGCGAGCCGCGCGCGATCGAGCAAGTGGTGCGTCTCGGGCGTAAGCGGCGTGTGCAGGGTAATGAAATCCGCCGCCGCCAACAGATCATCGAGTTCATCGATCAGCTCGACCTGCAAGGTCCGCGCACGCGTCGCGGACAGATAGGGATCGTAGGCGGCGACGCGCATTCCAAACGCGATCGCGCGCCGGCTCAGTTCGCTGCCAATCCGCCCCATCCCCACGATGCCGAGCGTTTTATTGAAGAGCTCGACGCCTTCCAAATTCTTCCGGTCCCACTTTCCGCCGCGGAGAGTTGCGTCGGCCTGCGGAATTTTTCGCGCCACGCAAAGCAGGAGGGAGAAGGCATGTTCCGCGGTGGAAATCGTGTTCCCGCCCGGCGCGTTCATCACGATTACGCCTCGCCGGGTCGCTTCGGCCACGTCCACGTTATCGATTCCAACACCGGCGCGTCCGACCACGCGCAATTTCGCTCCCGCGTTCAATACGGCCGCGGTGATTTTTGTCTGGCTGCGCACCACGATCGCGCTGAAGTCCGGAACGATTTCGACCAGCGCGGCTTCGCTCAAGCCAGTCTGGGTCGAGACTTCGAGCGCGCCGTCCCGCGCCAATTCGTCCACCCCGCTCTGCGAAATGGAATCCGCGATCAATATCTTCGGTGCGCTCATGCCTGCGCATTGTAGCAGCCCCTCGCGGTCAGGGCGAGGCATTGACAACCATCTCGGGCGGGAGAGAAGATGCGAGGATGATTCCGAAATGCGGCCGGCCCTGGGCGCGCATTTTTCTTTGCGCTTACTTCTGCGCGCGGAACCGGCACCTTTCATCCCTCGAAGCCGAGAAGTATGGAAAACATCCCGCGGACCCGCGCTTTGGATATGGCGCCGGGAGTAAGTCATGAACAGGCCACTTATTTCGATCATTGTTCCTGTTCTCAACGAGTCGGTCCTCCTTGGCGCATTTTTGCAGCGGCTTCGTGCCGCCGCTCCGGACGCCGAAGTGATTGTAGTGGATGGCGGCAGTGATGATGACACTCCTGAGTTGAGTGTTAGTCTGGCGGATCGCGTCTTGAGATCCGCGCGCGGCCGCGCGAAACAAATGAATGCCGGAGCAGCTGTCGCGCGCGGCGCAGTTCTCTGGTTCCTGCATGCCGATTCGGTCATTCCCGGAAATGCGCTCGAGGAAATAACCAGGGTGTTGCGGGACGACCGGAATGCAGGTGGCTGTTTCCGGCTTCGTTTGCCTGGGAAGGAACGCATCTATCGAGTTAGCGACTCGCTCGGCAACATCGGTGTTCAGGTCTTTGGGTTTGCGCTGGGCGATCATGGGATCTTTTGCCGGCGGCGGGCGTTCTTCGATGCCGGTCAGTTTCCGGATGTGCCCCTGATGGAGGATGCGGAATTGTATCGCGCCTTGTCTCGGTCGGGGCGGATGCGTCAACTTTCCGCGGCGATTACCGGCAATCAGCGCCGTTATGAAGAGCTGGGTCTTTATCGAACTACGGCCTACTATATCCTGATCCTGGGTCTATACCTCGCCGGGGCGCGCATCAGCACGCTTATGGCTGCCTACCGCAGACTTAATCGTGATGGTCATGCGAAGGTGCCACAGCCCTATTCAACGAGTCTTGCGGGGTTGGATTCAGTTACCGCTCTCTCTCGCTCAACTATTGCGCCACTGGGCCTTCGCCAATAATCCCGCTGCTTTCGAAACGGCATCAGAAGCGCATTCGGCACAGTATTATCCTCAGGCAGCGAGTAGGCGGGAATGCCAATAACTATTTCCGCCTGCGGAACGTTAAGGCCTAGCGTGTGGTGAAGGCCGTCCCACCAGGGAAAGACGGTCCCGAAATTTGAGTTATTCTCGCGCTGAACCTGCGAGTGGTGAATCCCATGCATGCGCGGTGTGACCAGCACCCTGCTTAGAAGGCGCTCGAAACCGATGGGGAGCCGCCAGTTACTATGGTGAAAGAGTACCTCGGATTGAAAGACCAACTGGTAAAGGGCAAAGGCCCACGGCGAAATGCCGATGAGGCTGATCTGAATAACATTAAAGCCGCTCGAGAACGCAATCTCGCCGAAGTGAAAGCGGAAAGCAGTTGAGACGTCCAGTTCTGGATCGGTGTGGTGAACGTTATGAAAGCGCCAGAGAAAGGGAATTCTATGGTTGGCCAGATGCCAGTAGTAGAAGGCCAGGTCCATTAACAAAAAGCTAACTACCCACTCGAGCCACGAAGGCAGGGTAACAAGGTGAACAAGCCCGAGTACCTTGCGACCAGACCAAAGTAACGCCCATTGAGCCGCGGGCTGAACCAGGGTAACCGCCGCAAGGAAGGTGAGAAAGGATATGGCAATATTGACCACCAGCCGCCAGATCAGGGATTGGCTGCTGTGCCGAAGGGGTAAGAAACGTTCGACCACAAACAGCAGCGTGAACACCGCGACCGCGGCCAGGCTTGTCACAAGCGCATTCACATTGTGTGTTCAGTTCGCCGCCAGTTAGCTATTGATTGGTGGATAAGGACGACGAGGAAACAGGAATAGAGCGGCATCACCGGAAACAGGTAGCGCTCATAGCCGCCGATCCACCAGGTGGCGTCGAGAAAAGTAAAGAGCAGCACCCTCAGGAGGATCGTGGCTGAGAGAAGGATAAGCGTCGCGTTAAGCGGGTCACCGATTTGGAGTTGATTGAAGCGCATGGCAAGGAGCAACGCGGCCAACAGTCCGGCCACGGACAATCCTGCGACGAAGTAGCGGTGGAAACTACCGACAAAGCCTTCGACCGCGGTCGAGAATCCGTTTCGTGAGCTACTGACCGAACGGCCCGTCATCTCATCGTAAAGGGCTCGCTGTGATTCGGTCAGGATGCTATCGTCGCTGTCAGTGGTCTTCTGATAGCGCAGGAGAAACAAGCTGGCAATTCTCGGCAACGACTCCGGCATATGGGAAACGTTCGTGATTGCACCCGGATCGAGAAAGCTGGAAAGGACCAGCCTGCTTGGAATCCGGCCTTCATCGCAGGCGCGGTTGATCTCCCTGGCCGCATTGCGGTAGAAGCGGTTGGCCGATGCGGGAGTCTTGTGCAGATCGTGTGTATTCGCGGCCACACTGCGCAGGGCCCACAGGAACCAGGGCGCTCCGATCTCATGAAGGCCCAGGGTGGTTAAAACCGGGACCTGCCAATTGCGGCCAAGCTCGCCCTCGAATTGCGGCTGTAGCTGCGCGAATGTAGGACTCGCCTTGTAAGCCATCTCCAGCGCCTCAGTCGATAGTGAGACAAAGCGCTGGTCGCGGCTGGGCTTTATCCGAAGTAACGCTTTGTATGCAGCTTTGAAGCTGGACGATGTTAGCTCGGATTTCGAGAAGCTATGGAAAGCGCGGTAGTTGGCGGCGTCCACCGCCAGCACCAGGAGCGCCAGCGTTCCCAACAGCGCGCCCGCGGGCTGCAGCCACGCGCATATTGCCGTCTTCCAGGAGCGTGTCACAGATCGATCATGGACCAACCCGACGCCAAAGAAGACGACGAGCATAACCGGAATGAGGAAGCTTTCTTCCCGCGTGGTCCAGAGCAGCGCCAGGGCTATCCCTGTCCAGCTAGCGTGAATAAGCTTTCTAGTAACGAGAGTTATAAGAAGGCCTCCCAAAGTCAGCGGCAGGAGAGCGGCATAGAAACTATCCGCCATCGTATAGTTGTTTTGCTGGAAGCTGCCCGGATGGAGAACCATGACGGCGAAGCTCGCGAGACAGACTATTCGAGTCGCACCGGCCCGGCGGAGCCCGACTACCAGGGCGAGGTATCCTCCCATCTGCGTTAGTTCGATGCCCAGTCTTAGGGGAAGGCGGAAGAAGTGAACGAGAGCGACGAACAAGGGATAAGCCGGTGGGCGCGCGAAAGCGGTCCAACTGTATTCCGAGCCCCAATACCAATGTTTCGCGGCGTTCAGGTACCAAAGCGCGTCGAACTCAGTGGCGCTTCCATAGATATCCTCGGTGTGAACGAGCCAGAGTTTGAACGCTGCCACCAGACCTAATCCGATCGCGAACGCTCTGGTGTTTTCCTTCATTTCAGGTGGAGTCAATCGAAACAGCTTGGTCTGAGCAATCCCTCGCATAGACTTTGTTAATGGCGAGCGAGTTTTCAACCACGTCATTGACCGCGCCCGAGGTGTCCGACCGTGCCCTCAACTCCGTCGTTTTTGCGCCGCGCTGGGTTGGGGGTGGGGTAAAGTCGCTCTACACCGTGTGCGAATGGCTGGATGAACTCGGTCATTGCACGATCGTGCCCTTTGGCAATTCTCCCGCGCCGGCTGATTGGTTCGCCCACCGGTGCCGGATGTTTGATTTTTCTTACCACCCGGATTTGATCGTTTATCCCGAGGTCTTCCAACCGGAGTTTCAGAGCGAGGCCTTTAAGATTTGTTTCGCGCTCGGCCAGCATCAGAAGGTGAAGCCTTTTTGCGATCTGGTCGTTTGTAAGTCTCCCGCGATAGCCGATTGGCTGAAGGAAGACGGTCTGAAAGTGCGACAAGAGATCGTTAGGCCAAGCATAGCTCGCGGGATATTTGAATACGACGGGCGCCCCAAGAAAGACATCATCGCTTATATGACGCGCATTCATAAACACCCGGAGATGGCGTTGTCCCTGCGAACGCGATATGGGGATCAACTGGTCGAAATTGTCGATCGCGACGAAGCGGGCGTGGCTGAGATTCTGAAGGACGCAAAGGTTTTTATCTGGCGCGGCGACGATAAGGAGGGTTCTCCTCGTCCGCCGAAGGAAGCGCTGGTGGCTGGCTGCGTCGTAGTGGGACTAAGAGAGGACTTGAACGAGAGCTATTGCACCGATTTCGGAATTCAGTGCGCAACCCTCGATGAGTTGATGGACAAGGCTGGGGAAGCACTCTCGATGGATATCCCAGGCGAGAAGGAGCGGGCCTATGTTCGCGATAGTCAGGACGAACGCGCCGACTGGCATGCGCTGGTCGGCCAGTTACCCCTGAGGCGAAAGCAACCCCGGGCCTGATGCGCCCGGCTTGGCGCTAGTTGGGGCGGAGAGCGGGTGAAGGGAATCGAACCCTCGTGTCCAGCTTGGGAAGCTGGCGTTCTACCATTGAACTACACCCGCGACGGAAAGATTTAAGGTAGAGGAATGAAGGATGACGGATGAAAAGTCAAGGACATGTCACTGCCAGGAAATCACGTCGTCTGAGCCGGTAAAGATATTATTCCCCTTTTTTCCAAGCAATTGATCTTTCCCGAGCGACCAGGCAATCACGCCTTGGCGGATATTGTTGGTGCCAGCGCCGTTGTTAAGTCCATACGGATTTATTTCAATCTGGCTGGTGTAATCCGTGTCGACACGAATAAGGTACGGTTTTCCCCAGGGATCGAAATA